>NZ_JBFAKW010000016.1:0-117252 GCF_040655955.1 Streptomyces sp. NPDC050263
CCGGCCTCGTTTCCGACCGCACCGCCGAGCGGTGATCGCCCACCAGCCAACCCGCCAGGCCGGCACACCCCGACCTCAGTCGCGCACCACGTCGTTAGCTTCCCGGGGTGTTCTCTCTCCATGAGCCTCCCCTCTTCACCCGGCTGCGCGATGCGCGCCGGGTGCTTCTCGCGGGCGCGGGCGGCGGTTTCGACGTGTACGCCGGCCTTCCGTTGGCCCTCGCCCTGCGGGCGGCGGGCAAGGAAGTCCACCTGGCCAACCTCTCCTTCACCGACCTGTACGGCCTGCCCTCCGAGGTCTGGCTGGAGCCGGACGTCGCGGCCGTCGGGCCGGACACACCCGTGCGCGGCGACTACTTCCCCGAGCGCACGCTGGCCCGCTGGCTCGACCGGCACGGACTCCCCGCCACCGTGTACGCCTTCCCGCGCACCGGCGTGGCGCCGCTGCGGGCCGCCTACCGAGCGCTCGTCGACCGTCTCGGCGGGGTGGACGCCGTCGTCCTGGTGGACGGCGGCACGGACATCCTGATGCGGGGCGACGAGCACGGTCTGGGCACGCCCGAGGAGGACATGGCCAGCCTGGCGGCCGTACAGGCCCTCGACGACGTCCCGCAGCGGCTGGTGGCCTGCCTCGGCTTCGGCGTGGACGCCTACCACGGGGTGAACCACTCCCTCGTGCTGGAGAACCTGGCCGCGCTGGACCGCGAGGGCGCCTACCTCGGCGCGTTCTCCCTGCCCCGCGAGAGCACGGAGGGCGCCCTCTACCTCGACGCGGTCGCCGACGCCCAGGCGTCCACCCCCGGCCACCCGAGCATCGTCAACGGCTCGGTCGCGGCGTCCGTGCGCGGCGATTTCGGCGATGTGCGCTTCACCGAACGCACCCGCGACAGCGAGCTGTTCGTGAACCCGCTGATGGCGGTGTACTTCTGCGTCGACGCCGTGGGGCTGGCCCGCCGCAACCTCTATCTGGACCGCCTCGCGGACACCGTCCTCATGCGTCAGATCAGCACCCGCATCGAGGAGTTCCGGGAGGAGGTTCCGATCCTGCGCCGGCCGCGGGCGTTCCCGCACTGAGACCGGCCAGGTCCCGGCCGCCGACGACGGCCAGCGCCGCGGTCGACAGCAGGGCGGCCGCGGCCTGGGTCAGGAAGGCGGCCAGCGTCACCGCGGGGACCGGGACGTCGAGCCAGGAGTACAGGGCGGCCAGCCGAAGCGCGAGGACCAGCAGGCCGAGGACCGCGAGCGCCAGGGTGGCCTCCACGTTCCCGGCAGGGCGCCGGGCGCGCCGCACAAGCCGTCCGAGGGCCACGACGAGGAAGCAGGTCGCCGGCGCCCAGACCGGGTCGGCGGCCATCGGCACCAGCACGACCGAGGCGCCCATGACCACACAGCACGCCAGGTAGGCCAGGCCCGGTGGCAGTACGGGCAACTCGGCGGCGGGGGCGTCGCGGTGGTGGGCGGCGCACAGCCCCAGGGCCGTCAGCCAGGCGAAGACCACGCAGACCGAGGCGTACGGCGAATCCGGCAGGAAGGCGTCGGTCACCAACGGCGCCAGGAACGGCCACAGGCTGGGCAGCGCGGCGAGGAGCGCGCCGGCCTGCGCGAGGCGGCGACGGCCGTGCAGGAGCGCGAAGTAGGCGACCGTCCACAGCAGGGGCAGCACCCAGATCGCCCCGGCGGCGATCCCCTGCACGGCCCCGTGGCCGGTGAATCCGGACCGGAACAGCTGCCACTGCGCGGGCCCGCCGGTCGACGCCCAGGTCAGTTCCAGAGCCCGGTCGACGACCGCGGCGGCCGCCTGCAACAGGACGGCGAACAGCGCGAAGAGACGGACGGCCGAGCCGGCGAGCGCGTACCGGCGCGGCGCACCGCCCGCGGCGCCCAGCCGGGTGCGGACGCCGAGGGCGGCGATGCTGGCCACCTCGCCGAGCGTGGGGCGACTCTGGTCCTGGGTGTCCCGGTCGACGTCCCACAGGTAGACCTCGACCATCTCCTCCTCGCGCTCCCGGCGGTAGTAGGCGGGAAGCAGCCGCAGAACGGTGCGGTAGCGCGTTTCGAGGAGGGTCGCAGGGGCGCCGCCGGCCGCGTTGTCGGTCGTCATGCCATGCCTCCGGCGAGTCCGGGCCCGGTGGCGGGCGGAGTGACGGCTCCGGGGGCCCGACGGCCCTCGGCGAGGCGACGTCGGGCAGCACCGGCGCCCGCCGCCATCCGGTCGGCCTCCGCGCCCAGGGCCTGGACGCCCTCGTCGGTGACGCGGTAGTAGCGCCTGAGCCGGCCCTGCCGGACCTCCTCGCGGTCCAGGGCGATGAGTCCGTCGGCGGTGAGCCGGTCGAGCACGCCGTAGAGCGTGCCGACCCTCAACTGCACCTCGCCGTCAGAGAGTTCCGCTATCTCGCGCAGGATCCCGTACCCGTGCCGGGGCTGGTCGGCGAGGGCCGTCAGCACGAAGAAGGCGGCGCGCGTCATGCTAGTCGTTCCCATGGACTGAATATATCGGCTCCCGATATATTCTGCATAGCGAAACACGTCGGCAGGACGCCCTCCCGGGCGAGGCGTTGAATGGTGGGTATGGGTGTTCGACGCAGGAGGGCACACCACCGAGGGAAGGTCCGGGCGGCGGCCGTCGTCCTGGCGCCGCTCCTCGTCGTCCCGGGCGTACTCGCCGCCGCTCCCCCGCCCCAGCCGCCCCCGCAGCTGACGCAGTCGGAGGTGGACGCGGCCGTCGGCAAGCTCGATTCGATCGTGCGCGCAGGGATGGACCGCACCGGCGTGCCCGGGGTCGCGGTGGGCGTCGTGCACAAGGACAAGGTCGTCTACCTGAAGGGCTTCGGCTTCCGGCACGCGGGGCAGTCCGCACGGATCGACCCGGACACGGTGTTCGAACTGGCGTCGCTGTCCAAGCCGCTGACGTCGACCGTCATCGCCGGATCGGTCGGCGACAAGACCATCGACTGGGACGATCCGGTGGCCGGGCAGCTGCCCGGCTTCGCCCTCAAGGACCCCTGGGTCACGCGGCGGGTCACGGTGGCCGACCTGCTCTCGCACCGCAGCGGCCTGCCCGACCACGCGGGCGACCTGCTGGAGGACCTCGGCTACGACCGCACCTACATCCTGAACCACCTCCGGTACGAACCGCTGACCCCGTTCCGCGCCTCGTACGCCTACACCAACTACGGCCCGACGGCGGCTGGGCAGGCGGTCGCGGACGCCGAGGGCACGACCTGGGAGAAGCTCGCCGAGGACACCCTCTACAAGCCCGCCGGGATGGACTCCAGCAGCTACCTCTTCGCCGACTACGAGGCCGCGAAGAACCGGGCCGACGTACACGTCCGGGCGGCCGACGGCACCTGGAAGGCCCAGTTCGTGCGCGACGCCGACGCGCAGTCCCCGGCCGGCGGCGCCAGTTCCTCCGTCCGTGACATGTCCCGCTGGCTGCGCCTGCAACTGGCGAACGGCAAGCTCGACGGCGAGCAGATCATCCCGGCCGAGCAGCTCGAGCACACCCACGTCCCCGCGATCGTCTCCCAGCCCCCGCCCGCACCGGCGGGCCGCACGGGCTTCTACGGCCTCGGCTGGAACGTGAGCTACGACGACCTCGGCCGACTGCGACTGAGCCACTCGGGGGCCTTCGCACTCGGCGCGAACACCAACGTCACGATGCTCCCCGGCGAGGAACTGGGCATCGTGCTCCTCACCAACGGCATGCCCGTCGGCCTCGCCGACTCCATCGCGCAGAACTTCTTCGACACCGCCGAGCACGGGAAGCCCACGACCGACTGGCTCGACCTGATCGGGAAGGTCTACGCGCAGCAGGAGGAGGCGCAGCGCTCACCCACCGACTACGCCGAGCCGCCCGCCGACGCGGCAGCGGCCCGCCCCGACGCCGCCTACACCGGGACGTACGCCAACAGCTACTACGGTCCGCTGACGGTCTCCGTGTCGGGCGACCGACTGACCATGCGGCTGGGCCCGAAGCCGACGACGTTCCGGCTGACCCACTACGACGGGAACACGTTCAGCTTCGCGACCGTCGGCGAGAACGCCGTCGGGCTGTCCGGCGTCACCTTCCAGGGCGACCGGGACGGCAAGGCCGCCCGGGTGACCGTGGAGGCGTTCGACGAGAACGGGCTCGGCACCTTCACCCGCGGCTAGGACCGGCTAGGACCTGTCCGGGCCGCCGGTCACGCTCAGCCGTCGTCGCGCGGGTGGGTCTCTATCACCCGACCGTGCACGTCGGCCTCGATCCAGGCGCTGCCGTAGTCGTCGGACATGTAGACGCTCATCGACGGATCACTGTCGAAGACGGTGGAGGCCGGGCTGATCGACAGGTAGCGGGCCGTGGGATCCGCGATGTTGAGGGTGCTGTCGGCCTTGGCCAGCAGCGCGGGCACGGCGTCCCAGTCGTAGATGCCGAGGTCGACGGGGACCGCTCCCGTCATGATCGTGCCGCCCGGACCGTCCTTCACCGCCACCTCCCCGCCCCGGTAGGTGTACCGGTCGTAGAGCTTGGGGTGGCCGACGACCGGGACGTTGGCCATGGCGTACTCCCCGTACACGACGAAGCTGGTGACCTTCGTCGTGCCCATGGCCGCGGTCAGTTTCGCGACGGCCCGTTTGACGCCGTCCGCGTTGAGCAGGTCGGCCTTCTCCGCGGAGACGCCGTCGGAAGAGGCCCCGGACGAGCCGGACGTCGCCTTCGCGCCCGATGACACCGAGGCGCTCGCCGTGCTGCCGCTGCCACTGCTCTTGTCGTCGGTCCTCGTCTGCGAGAGCAGCGACCACGCCAGGGTCCCCGTCAGGGCTGTGGCGACGACGGCTCCGGTGACGGCCATGACCCGGGCCCGGCGCGCTCGGGGCGGGTCGCCCGCGTTCGGGGCGGTCGCGAGGTAGGGATGCGGGGCGGGCGTCACGTCGGCGACGGCTGCGGCCGCGGGCGGGGAGAGCGGGTAGGAGGTCGGCATCGGCGCGTGCCCGGCGGTCGCCGACGACGGCTGCGAGGACTGCGGCTGGGGCTGGGGGGCGCCGTCGATCACGGCCGCGAGCATCCGGTCGACCTCCGCCGCGTCGGGGCGGGCGAGCGGGTCCCGGACGAGCAGTGCCGTGAGGACGCCGGTCAGGGGTCCGGCGCGGCGCGGCGCGGGAACGTCCTCGCCGAGCACGGCGGCCAGCGTGGCGAGCGTGCTCTCCCGGCGCAGCGGATGGCGGCCCTCCACGGCGACGTACAGCAGCATCGCCAGCGACCAGAGGTCGGCGGCGGGACCGCCCTCCTTGCCCCTGACCCGCTCCGGGGCCATGAAGTCGGGCGAGCCGATGACGGCGCCGGTGGCGGTGAGGCTCGCGGACTCCCGGATGGCGGCGATGCCGAAGTCGGTGAGCACGGGCCGCCCGTCGGGGCGCAGCAGGACGTTGGCGGGTTTCACATCGCGGTGCTCGATGCCGACGGCGTGCGCGGCGCGCAGTGCGAACAGCACCTCGCGCCCCAGCCGTGCGGCCTCCACCGGCGTCATCGGCCCCTGCTGGAGCCGGTCCTGGAGCGAGCCGCCCTCGACCAGCTCCATCACGATCCACGGATACGTGTGCTCGCCGCCGTCGACGATGTGATGGATCGTGACGACGTTCGGGTGGTGGACGCGCGCCAGCGCGCGGGCCTCCCGCAGGACGCGCTCGCGCAGTGTGCGGGCGCCCTCGGGGTCGTATTCGGCCAGCGCCGGATCCGGAGGGCGCACCTCCTTCACGGCCACGTCCCGGTGCAGGGCCAGATCGCGGGCCCGCCACACCAGGCCCATGCCTCCGCCGCCCAGTCGCTTCACCAGTTCGAAGCGGCCGTCGACGACGCGTCTGTGGGGTCCCCCTGTGCTCATGGGAGGGAGCTTAGGGGTACCGACCGACAGTCGGTGTGTCGGCCAGAGGGAGCACATCGCGAATGGTCCGCGAAGCCACGGGCATGCTGTGAACGAGGTCACATCCGGAGGGCCGTACCGGGACACCCCGGACCGCCCCCTCAGGCTCCCCACTCACTCGCCGCCCTCCCCTCCGCCCACGAAGGACATGTGCTTTGGCTCTTATGTACCCCGACGCCCCCTCGGCCCGCCGACCGGGCCGCTGCTGGACGATCCGTGTGGTCGGGCACCGGGACCGCACCGCCTCGGTCACCTGCTCCTCGGCGTGCGCGATGCCGCCGCGCTCCCGGGACCTCACGGCCGTGCGCCGCTTCGCGGTGGCCCATGCGGCCGCGCACGCCAAGGCGGCGGCGGTGCATCCCGACGCCGCCTGCTGGTGCCGCCGCCAGCGCTGCGCGCTGCACGAGGGCACGCGGGTCGCCTGCGCGGGCGCGGTCGTCCTCGTCCTGCGGCACGACCCGGCGGTCGGCCAGGTGTGGACGCTCAGCGAGGTCTGCTCGGCGTGCGCCTCGTCGCTCCCCCACGCACGCGTGCTGAGCCGCCCGGCTCCGCCGCGGCCCCGGGTCGCGGAAGCGACGCCCCCGGCCCCGCGGCCGCCGCGCCTCGTCCCCGGCGGCTTCAGCGCGCCCTCGGCGAAGGCGAAGGCGAAGGCGAAGGCGGAAGCGGCGGTGGAGGCGGAGGTGGAGGACGGCGCGGCGTGACGGGCGCGGGGCGCCGCTGGTTCAGCGCTCGCGCCGGGACTGCGGCGGGATCCGGATGGGCAGCGCGCCGAGCAGCCGTTCGCGGGCCGGCGGTGCCGCGGGCTCGCCGTCGGCGACGGCGGGCCGGTCGGCCGTGAACCGGGCGGCCGCCACCAGTTCGGCGATGCGCGCGCCGCTGCGCCGCCCCTCCAGGTGCAGCCGGCCGACGTTGGCCCGGTCGTCGGCGAGCAGTGTCAGGACGGCGTTCGGCCCGGCCGCGTAGGTCGCCAGGTAGCCGTCGGCCCCGCGCACCAGCAGTTCGCGGAACTCGCCGCGGGCCGCGAGGTCGACCATGCGACTGCCGACGCCGAGGGCCGCAGCGGTGAGCGCGGCCAGCCCCTCCGGCTGTACGTCCGGCATGTCCTGGGCGAGGACCAGACCGTCCACGCTGGCCGCCAGCGCCCCCGTCAACTGCGGCATGCGGGCGCGCAGCCGGTGCAGTTCGTGCAGAACCTCGGCCTCGACGGCCATGACCGGTGTCCCTTCGGCGCGTTGTCGTGCCTCCATGGCCGAGGCTACGGAAAACAGCCGCCGGAATCCATGACTTTGGCATTTTCCAACGGAACATGCTGCACAGCGCATCGTGATCTCAACATGCCTGCGAGCAAGGCGAGTTGAGGGTTGCGTGACCGCTGCGGACGTCCCATGCCGGCCGCATGACCGAGGCCGGGGGCCACGAGATGCGATACGGACGCGGTATACGAGTCGCCGTCTTGCTGAGTGTGCTGACGCTGACGGCCGCCTGCTCGAACGGCGACGACGGCAAGGACGCGGCAGGTGTCACGTCGGCGCCCGAGACCTCGAGCAGCCCGAGCCCGTCCGAGTCTGCGTACTACGACGGCGACGACAACGTGCTGACGGCCAAGGACGACTGCTACGGACCCCCGACAGGTGACCAGCAAGGGAATGCCGTGGAGATGCCCTGCGACGACCCGGACGCCGTCGGCAAGGTCATCAAGCGCGTCGAGGAGGAAATGGGGATGGCCTCCTACGCCGACTGCCCCGACTCCACGGACGACGTGCTGTGCATCACCGGCGAACCCGGATGGGAGATCGCGGGCTCGCGCGACTACGTCAAGTACGCGAGCGGTGTGGGCTACGCCTGTGTGCGCACCCTCAAGGCCCCGCACCCCGGCGAACCGGGCGGCGGCATGGACATCGACGTCGGCGACTGCCTGGAGGCCTCGGACACGGGAGAGAAGTACGAGGATGTCCCCTGCGAAGGGGAGGTCGTCCCCGACGGCAAGGTCGTCGACATGACGGATGCGGACGGCAGGTGTCCGCGTACGGACGACATCGTGGTGAGGGAGGACTCGCTCGGCAGCGTCATCCTCGGCGTTCGCAAGTACTGCGTGCGGGCCTGCACGCAACCGTGAGAACGCCTGACGTACGCCGGTGCCGAGCATGTATCAGACCATGCTGTTGGTCTTCCTGGAACGGGAGTTGGGGCTCGAGGCCTTCGGCATCGGCCTCGTGCTGTCGGGAATGGGCTGTGGCGCCCTGCTGGGCGCCCTGTCGGCGACCGGGATCTCGCGGCGGGTCGGCCACGGTCCGGTCATCTGGCTCGCGCCGCTGGTCACCTGTCCGCCGACCGCCCTGATGCCGTTGGCGCGACCCGGCTGGAGCGTGTGCGTCGCGGCGATCGGACTCGCGGTGCTCTCCCTGGGCGGAGTCGTCCGCGTCGTGGCCCAGTCGAGCGTCCAACTGGCCCTCACGCCGGATCGACTCCTGGGCCGGATGAGCGCGACGGCCCGCTGCGTGTCCTGGGGCGGCCTTCCGCTGGGCGCGCTCCTGGGCGGAGCCTCGGGCTCGGTGTTCGGCGCGACAGCCACCCTGTGGATCGGCGCGGCCGGCATGACGCTGAGCTTCCTCCCGAACTCCCTGTCACCGCTGCGCACCATGCGCGCATTGCCCGCCGACGAGGCATGAACGGCGCGGTGTTGTGCGAAGATCCGGTGCCATGCGTCCACTGGTGCCTGATGACCCGTCGCACATCGGCGCGTACCGGCTGCTCGGGCGGCTCGGGGCCGGCGGGATGGGGCGGGTGTATCTCGGGCGGGCCCCGGGCGGGCGGATCGTCGCGGTCAAGCTGGTCCACGCGGAACTGGCGCGGCAGACGGAGTTCCGGGAGCGCTTCGCGCGGGAGGTGACGGCCGCGCGGCGGGTCGGCGGGGAGTGGACCGCGGCCGTGCTGGACGCCGACACCGACGCCGAGGTGCCGTGGGTGGCGACCGGGTACGTGGCCGGGCCCTCGCTGGAGTCGGTCGTGAGCGAGGGGTACGGGCCGTTGCCGCCCGCCTCCGCACGCGCCCTCGCCCACCGACTCGCCCTCGCGCTGGCCTCGATCCACGACGCGGGCCTGGTGCACCGCGACCTCAAGCCCTCCAACATCCTGCTCACGGTCGACGGACCGCGAGTCATCGACTTCGGCATCGCACGCGCCCTGGACACCGTCACCGGCGGCGGGCTCACCCGGACCGGCGCGCTGATCGGGTCGCCCGGGTTCATGTCGCCGGAGCAGGTCCGGGGCGAGCGCGTCACCAAGGCCTCCGATGTCTTCGCCCTCGGCTCCGTGCTGGCTTACGCGGCGACCGGCCGCATGCCCTTCGGCAGCTCCGAGATCGGACTGCACGCCGTGATGTACCGCATCGCTCAGGACGAACCCGACCTGAGCGAGCTGCCCGAGGAACTCGTCGCGCTGGTCCGCGACTGCCTGGCCAAGGAACCGGGCGAACGCCCCGCTGTGAAAGACATCGTCGAGCGCACCCGTGCCGCCGATACATCGGATGCCTCCGACACGGCCTGGTTGCCCGGCGGCCTGCTCGCCGACCTCGGCAGTCACGCGTTACGGCTGCTGGACACCGACGGACCGGAGCCGACGGTCGTCGACACCCCCGCCCCGCCGCCATCCGCTCCCGCCCCGCCGCCGCCCGCACCCGAACCGTCGGCATCCGCGCCCGGACCGGCCGTCGCCGCCGATGACGCCGAGGGCAAGCCGCCCAAGGTGCGGCGGCGCATCGCCGTCCTCGGCGCCGTGTCGGCGTTGCTCGCGGTGGCGGTCGTGTTCGCCGTGCTGCGGCCCGGCAAAGGCTCCGGGGACGACCAGCAGGGGGCCGAGGGCCCCACCGGCAGGGCGACGACGACCGGGGCGGCGTCCGCGTCCGGCTCCTCCACGCCCTCCTCCTCGTCCTCGGCCTCCGTCTCCCCGTCCGCCTCTCTTTCCCCTTCCTCCTCCGTCCCGGGGGCCGCCGGGGCCGAGCGGATGCCGGAGTCGCTGGTGGGGGCCTGGGAGGGGAAGGTGAAGACCGACGACGGGATGGCCCGCGCACCGCGCGTCCGGATCGAGCTGAAGGCGGGCACGCGGGGGCAGCCGCTCGCGGTCTACACCCGGCTCGGCTACTTCTCCCGCTGCGAGGCACGCAGTCCGCTCCGCTCCGTCGACGGCGACTCGATCACGCTGGGCGAGGCGCGCTGGGTCGACGAGCAGACGGTCGAGGGCGAGAACCGGGAGGAGTGCGGGGCGCCGCCGTCCGGGCAGACGGTGAAGCTGCGGTCCGAGGGCGCCGTCGACTGGTCCGGCGGCGGCGGCAGCCTCGAACTGGCCCGGGCCGCGAGCGGCTCGGCGGCCGTCCCCGAGGAGTACGTCGGCAAGTGGGAGTTCGTCGACCTGGAGAACAACCGCACCGGCGAGTTCCTCACCATCGCGCAGGGCCCGGCCGGCGGCCCGCTCATCACCGTGGGCGGCTGGGCCGGCTGCGAGTACGTCCAGACCCTGACCACCATCGACGACGGTCTCGGCTACGGTCCGGCGCAGCTCAGTCTCGACGACGACAGCGAGGGCGCCGACGCCTGCGAGCGAGGGGCGAACGGCAGCTCGGTCATCGAGCCGTCCGCCGACGGCGGTCTCCTGCTGTGGCAGATGTACGACCTCGGCAGCGAACCGGGCACGCTCGTGCGCGCCCGCTCGTCGTGACCGGGCGCGCGCGGACAGGGCCCGCCCCGACGCGGATGGTGGGCGAGCCCTGTCCGCCGGTCCGATTCTCGGATCCCGGCGCCCGGCGGGCCCATGGGTGCGGGCCCGTCGACGGTCGTGAACGGCGCGCACCCCGTACGGGCGACGCGCACCCCGTACGGGGTCCCGCGGATCCGGACGCGTGGCCCGCCTCGCACCGGGGAAGGCGCACTCCGACAGGGTGCTTTCGGCATCCGCGCCGCCGACCCGCTTGATCGCACACGCGCCGCGGCGAGCGATACTGGCGTTCGTACCTCGCCGCCATGTCGTCGCCGCCCTCACGAATGGACTCATGCACATCTCCGCGACCGTTCCGTCCACGGCTCCCGCCACGGTGTGGCAGTCCCGTGGCCGCCACACCGGCCCCACCGCGCCGGCCGTCCTGCGCAAGAACCTCCAGGCCCTCAAGGACGCCGAGACCGTCCAGGACTTCAAGGAGCTGCCCGACACCGACACGCCCGAGGGGCCGACGGCCTTCGAGGCCCGGTGGCTGGTGGCGGACGACGTGACCGTCCGGGCCCGCCTGACCCTCGCCGAATGGTCGGGCCAGGGCCAGGAATGGACGCTGACGGCGGAGGCCGAGCAGCCCTGGGACCTGCGCTGGCCGTCGCCCGCCGGCATGTTCTGGCCCTGGGAGGCGGACGCCGCGTGGGGGCACGAGACCGTCACCGGTGAGCGCTACCTCGACACCAACCCGCTCCCCGCGGACGAGAAGGAGCTGCGGCGCACGCTCCGCAACGCCCTGCGCGACACCTGGACCGTCCATGTCGTCGTCCACGAGGCCATGACGCCGAACGAGCGGGGCCGGCGGTCGATGGTCCCGCTGCTGCCGCCCGGTCTGCATCACCGGGTCGTCGAGCACCGGGCGGCCCCGCACCAGCTGCGCACCGTGAACTGGGCTCTCAAGGATTCCGGGGTGGAGGTGCCGCGCGGCGGTGCGCTGGTGCTGCCCGGCGTGCCGGCTCCGGCCGACTACGTCGTCGCCGACTTCTCGGTGCGCAGCGTGTTCCTGGACGGCACGCATCCCACCGAAGTACTGGACGCGGTACGCCGCTTCGCCGCCCTGCCCAGGCCGCTGCCGGAGGGCGCCGAGGCCGCGCTCACCGCACTGCGCGAGCAGTGGCAGCTGCTGACCCTGGAGGAGGAGCTGGCGCGCGAGCGCAAGCTGGTGGTGATGTACAAGGAGGCGCTGGAGGCGATGACGGAGTCCCGGGATCTGTACCGGGAGGCCGCCGAGCACGCCCATGAGGCGCTGGCCGCGTACCGGGAGGCGGCCGCCGAGGCCGGTGAGGTCCGGCAGCCGCCGGCCAGGAAGAGCGGCTCGCCGTTCCAGCAGCTGGGCCGGACCCTGGAGCGGCTCAAGGAGACGACCATGGGACTGCGCCCCGCGCCCACGTCGTCCCCCGCCGCTCCTCCGGTCGACCCGCCGACCGACCTGCCGGAGCACACGGGCACCACCCACGGCGCCACCCACGGCACCGCAGACGGCACCGCAGACGGCACCGCAGACGGCACCGCAGACGGCGCCGCCGAGCCGAAGCCGACCGAACGGTAGACCCCCCGGCGGCCCGCAGACACGCTGTCTGCGGCTGCTGAGCCGGCGTCGATCCGAGGCCGTCAGCACCATCGCCGTCCACGAGAGCACCGCGTCGGACGACTCCGGTACGGCCGGTGCCGGGGACCGGGGGTGACGAGCCGGGCGACGTCGTCCAGCGGCCACTCGGACGCGGCACCCGGGTGAGATCCCGCCCGTGACGCGTCCGATGCGGTAATCCCGTCGGAAACGGGAATTCGGAACCCTGAAGCGGGGAAATCGTCAGGGAGACAAACAGGGCAGACGCCGCGCGACGGACCATACGGGAGGGCCCGTGGATGCGCCAACCACGCTCGTCGTCGTCGCGGTGGCGATCGCCGCCGTCCTGTTCGCCGTGGCCGCCGCGGTGCTGGTGCGTCTGGTCCGGGCCCGCCGCGGCCTCAGACGGGCGGGGCTGCCCACCGGCCCGCGCTGGGTGTTCTGGGGGGCGGTCGCGTACTTCGTGCTCCCGGCCGACGCACTGCCCGACCCGGTCTATCTGGACGACATCGGCGTCCTCCTGCTGGCGCTGCGCTCCCTGCGCCGAGCACCCGAGAACACCCCGACAGAAGCTCCCGACTGACGTTCTCCGAAGCGTATTTCAACCATCCCCGAGCCCGATCTCCCCTGCTCCGAGCCCTGGTCGAGGCCCAACTCCCCGATGATCACGGAGAGTAAGGAAACCAACCACCCGTTCGATTCGTATAAGTGACTGAAGGACGCACACATCCAGCAGCACTGAAGCGGGCCCGAGTGACGTCGCACAGCGGCACCGCTTGATCGAGGCAGTACCGACGAGGGAGAGACGATGCAACCGTTCACGCTCAACTACACACGCCCTGCGGCCGAGTTGGAGTTCGCCACTCCGTACGCCTATGACCCCGGACTGCAGTTGAACGTGACTCTCGACGGCCGGATCGCCGCTCGTGATCACGCTCTGCTGAGAGAACTCGGGACCACGACCTCGACTGCGGGCTCCAAGACCCACTTCGACGACTGAACACGGACCGACAAAAATGACCGTGCTCATTCTGACCTGTGAAGAGGACGTCACGGCGGACATGGTGGTCGTGCACCTGAACGCCGCGGGCGTCCCCGTCGTCCGGCTCGATCCCGCCGACCTGACCTGTTCCGTCGCGCTCTCCGGCGAGTACGTGCACGGTGCCTTCCGGGGCCACCTGTCGTCCGCCGGGCGGCTGGTGAGCCTCGACGGGGTCAGGTCCGTGTGGGTCCGCCGGCCCGGCTCCCCCGCGGCCAAGGCGCCCGAACCGTCCGCGTGGCTCACGGAGGAGGCCTCGCAGGCGCTGTACGGCATGCTCCGCGGTACGGACGCGCGCTGGATGAACCACCCGGACGCGTCACTGCGGGCCCGGCACAAGCCCTGGCAGCTGCGGCTCGCGCAGCGCAGCGGGCTGCCCGTGCCGGCCACGCTCATCACCACGTTCCCGCAGGCGGCCCGCGAGTTCGCGGACCGCTACCCGGATCTGGTGGTCAAGCCGGTGTCCGGGGCGCATCCGCAGGATCCGCCCCGTGCCGTGCCCACCACCCGGGTCCCGGCGGGCGCCGACTTCGCCGCCGTCGCCTACGGTCCGACGCTGCTCCAGCGCCGGGTGGCCAAGCGGGCGGACATCCGGCTGACCGCGGTCGGCGACCGGCTCCTGGCCGCCCGCAAGGAGACGGCCCCCGGAAGCGACCCGGAGGTGGTGGACGTGCGCTTCGCGCCGTCCACCGCACCGTGGCGCCCCGCCGACGTCCCGCCGCGTCTCGGCGAGGCCGTGCGGAGGTATCTGCGGGAGGCCGAACTGGCCTACGGCGCCTTCGACTTCGCGGAGGACGCCGACGGGACGTGGTGGTTCCTGGAGTGCAACCAGTCCGGGCAGTTCGGCTTCGTCGAGGTGGACACCGGCCAGCCGGTCGCCCGCACCATCGCGGAGTGGCTGGCCGGGTCGCCCCCGGAGCGGGCCGCCCGGCGAACCGACCGGTGCGGCTCGGCCGCCGGCTGAGGCGCCGGGCTCCTGGCCGTCCTCAGACGGCCAGGGACAGTCCGCTCTCCGCGTCCCTCGCGGGCTTCGAGTCCCTCGCGGGCGTGATGGCCGACGACTCGAGCAGGACGTCCGCCGCGGCGACCGCCTCCCGGACGTCGGCCGTGCCCATGAGCACGCACAAGGTGTAGGTCACGTCCTGGAGTTCACGAGCCGTCTGCGGCCGCTCCCTCTCCGACTGAGCGATCTTCAGCGTCGCGTACCGGGTCAGCAACGTCCTGGCGACCTTCGGGTCCGGAACGATCACGAGCGCCCCTCTCTGTGGTTTTGCGCTGCGTGTGCCCGGACCTGGGCGAATCATGCGCGTCGGGCGGACTTGTCACCCGCCGGGGTCATGATCAGGCCACGTGGAGCGGGCGGGCCGTCACGCGACCTGCCCGCTGTGCAGATCCGTGTACGCGCCGCCGCGCCCCAGGAGTTCGTCGTGCGTGCCGGTCTCCAGGATCCGGCCCTCCCCCATCACCACGATCCGGTCCGCGCCGCGCACGGTGGAGAGGCGGTGTGCCACCACGAAGGTGGTGCGGCCGTGCAGCAGCCGGGCGAGGGCCTGTTGGACGAGCGCCTCGGACCGGGTGTCGAGCGCGGACGTCGCCTCGTCCAGGACCAGCACCTTCGGGTCCCGGATCAGGGCGCGGGCGATGGCGAGGCGCTGCTTCTGCCCGCCCGACAGCCGGGCCCCGCGCTCGCCGACGAGGGTGTTCAGACCGTCCAGGAGCCGCTCGACGAACTCCAGCGCGTTGGCGTCGCGCAGGGCCGCGCGGACCCTCTCCTCGTCGGCCTCGTCCTCCATGCCGTAGGCGACGTTCTCGCGGATCGTGCCGTCGAAGAGGATCGACTCCTGCGGCACCACCGACACGAACCGCCGGTAGGTGCGCAGATCGAGGGTGTTCATGTCGGTTCCGTCGAGCAGCACCCGGCCCGAAGTCGGCCGGATGAAGCCGATGACGAGGTTGAGGACCGTGGACTTGCCCGCGCCGGACGCCCCGACGAGGGCGACGGTCTCGCCCGGTGCGGCCGAGAGGGTGAAGTCGCGCACCGCCGGACTGCCGTCGTCGTAGGCGTAGTCGACGTCCTCGAAGCTCACGGACCCGTGCAGCGCGGTGAGTTCGGTTTTGCCCGCGTTGTCCTCCAGCTCGGGCGCCTGGAGGACCTCGCCGACCGAACGCACCGACTCCAGGCCCTTGGTGATGACCGGGGCCAGCCCGGTCAGGGTGGTGGTGGAGTTGGTGAGGGTGGTCAGAAAGGCGCTGAGCATCACGACGTCGCCGGCGGTGACGCCCCAGAGGCCGTGGTAGGAGATCAGCGCGGCGCCGGTGAGGACGAGCACGCCGATCACGTTGAGCAGCACCCAGGCCAGCGAGCCGAACCGGCCGTTGAGCAGGTCGAGGCGCATGCCGGAGGTGAGGAGCCGGCTGAGGGCGCCGTCCATGCGGCGCAGCGCCTTGCGCTCCAGGCCGTGGGCGCGGGTGACCGGAATGAGCCGGGTCATCTCGGTGACGCGGGAGGAGAGGGTCTCCACCTCGTGCCGGAAGTCCTCGTTGTGGGTGCGCAGCCGGGCCCGCAGGCGGTCCACGAGCAGGGCGGCGGCGGGCACCACGACGAGGAAGACGGGCACGAACTCCGGGGTGCGCCAGGCGATGATGACGAGGCCGCCGGTGAGCACGGTCAGCGCGCCGAGGCCCTGTTCGGCGGTCTGCTGCACCATCTGCTCCACGGTCTCGACGTCCCGCACCACCTTGGCCTGGAGCACTCCGGCGCTGACCCGGGAGTGGTAGCCGATGGACAGCTGCTGCATCCGGGTGCAGAGCGCGGAGCGCACGGTGGTGCCCATGCGGCGGACGCTGCCGTAGAGCAGGCGGACGTAGAGGAGGTGCAGGGGGTAGTTGACCAGCAGGATGAACAGGATGATCCCGGTGCTGGTCCAGAGCCGGCCGATCGGCTGGTGCTCGACGACGGTGTCGATGATGGACGCGGTGATCAGCGGCAGCAGCCAGACCGGGCTGTGCTTGACCGTGAACACGCCGGCCGCGGCGGCGAGGCTGCGGCGGTCGGCGCGCAGGAGGTAGCCGAGGGTGCGGATGGGGTGCTCGCCCCGGTAACGGTGGTCGAGCGGTCCTTCGTGCGACGACGCCATGAACGTCGGTCCTCTCGATCGGTCCTCTCGTGCGGCCCGTTCCTCGGGCGGGTCAGCCGGCGGCGTCCAGTTCCGCGAGTTCCTCGGCCGTGAGGCGGAGTTCCGTCGCGGCGAGGGAGTCGAGGACGGTCTCCGGGCGGCTGGCTCCCGGGATCGGCGCCACGACCGGCGACTTGGCGAGCATCCAGGCCAGGCAGACGCGCTGCGGGCTGACCCCGTGGGCCTCGGCGACATGGGCGAACGGCGCGTAGGAGGAGCCCAGTTCCCGGGCGCGGGCGATGCCGCCGAGCGGGCTCCACGGCAGGAACGCGATGCCGAGCTCGTCGCACAGGCGCAGTTCGGGCTCGCTGGAGCGGAAGGCCGGGGAGAACTGGTTCTGCACGGCGACGAGCCGGCCGCCGAGGATCTCGTTCGCCTGCCTGATCTGCTGGGGGTTCGCGTTGGAGATGCCGGCCGCGCGGATCTTGCCCTCGTCCAGCAGGTCGCGCACCGCGCCGACGGACTCCGCGTACGGGATCCGCGGGTCGGGGCGGTGGAACTGGTACAGGTCGATCGCCTCCACGCCGAGCCGGCGCAGCGAGGCCTCGCAGGCCGCCTTGAGGTGCTCGGGGCTGCCGTCCAGGGTCCAACTGCCGTCGCCGGGGCGCAGATGGCCGCCCTTGGTGGCGACCAGGACCTTCCCGCCCCGGTCGTGGGCGGCGAGGGCCTTGGCGATCAGGGTCTCGTTGTGGCCGACCTCGTCGGCGCCGAGGTGGTAGGCGTCCGCGGTGTCGATGAGCGTGACGCCGGCGTCCAGCGCGGCGTGGATCGTGGCCAGGGAGCGGGCTTCGTCCGGGCGCCCTTCGATCGACATGGGCATGGCGCCCAGACCGATCGCGCTGATGTCCTGGTCACCGATGCGGCGGGTCTGCATGGGCTCGCGACCTCTTTCGGGGTTCGGATGATGCGGGTGGGCATGGGGAAGTCCGGTGCACCGGGAGGTGATCGCGGCGCACCGGACGTCCTCCAGCGTGACCCCGCCCTCGGCCGCGGGTCCAATGCGAGAAAGCGAACGCATTCAGCAGCACGGCCGCTCAATCGCCGGAATCGCCCGAAGCGCCCGAATCGCCTGCGGGCGGCGCGTGGCCGACGCCTATCGTCGGTGGGGATCCCACGAGGTGGGCCGTGCGGGCGAGGGCGGGAGCGTCGGTCGATGCACGAGGAGGAACCGGGCCCGGTACCGAGCCCCCGGGAGGCCGCCGTGACGCTGCGGGCCCTGCTGGGCTTCGAGGACGGCGACGCGGTGCGGCTGCTGTGCGCCCCGGCCGCGCCCGACACCGTCGTACGGCGGATCGCCGTCGGCCTGGACGACCTGGCAGGCCGGGACGACCCGGGTCCGCGCCAGGGCGTCCTGTTGCTGGCCGTGGGCGCCGCCCCGGACGCCGGGACCGTGCGGGAGGCCGCCCTGCGGGGCGCCTGCGCGGTCGTCCTGGGCGGCCCGGGCGAGGAGTTCACCGATGCCGTGGGGGACGCGGTCGCGGCGGCCCGGGAGACCGGCGTCGCCCTGCTCGCCCGCGCCGGGGGCGCCGACTGGGCGGAGGCCGCCGCGCTGCTCAGGTCGGCGCTGTCGTATGTGCGGGTCGGCCGGGCGGACGACGCCGACGACGCCGACGCGCTCCGGGGCCCGGAGACGGCGCCCTCGCTCGCCGTCCTGGCGGCCCGGGTCGCGGCGTACGTGAAGGGGTCGATCACGATCGAGGACACGCGGCTGCGCGTGCTGGCCCACTCCGCCACCGGTCCCGGCGCGGACCCGTTGCGCCGGACCGTCATCCTCGGCGGCCGGGTTCCCGACTGGCGGGTCGCCGAGCTGCGGCGGAGCGGCCTTCTGCGCGCCCTGTGGACCTCGGACGACGTCATCCACCGGCCCGCCGACGGCGACGGCCCGGAGCGGCTGGTCGTCGCCGTGCGCAGCGGGCGGGAGCTCCTCGGCTCGATCTGGGCCGCCGCGGACGGCGCCGCGCTGGCCCCGGACGCCGCCCGGTACCTGCGGACGGCCGCCGGGCTGGCCGCACCGCTCCTGGTGCGCGAGCGGCTGCGCGAGAGCGGCACGGCGCACCGCCGGGAGGCGGCGCTGCGCGGTCTGCTGCACGGCCTCGGGGACGGGCGCACGCACGCCTGGTCGCTGGGGCTGGCCCCGGACGCCCCGTGCGCGGTGGCGGTGGCCGAGCGGCACCCCGGCGGCGGGACCGACGACCGGACCCTGGACGTCCTGGCTCTGGAGATCGCGGCGCACCGCCCCGGGACCGGGATCCTGCGGGACGGCGACCGGCTCACGCTGCTGCTCACCGGGGACGCCTCGGACGCCTCGGCGGCGGAGCACGAGGCCGCCGTGCTGGGCGTCGTGCGCGACCTCGACGCGGCCGTCTCCTCGCTGCCGGGCCCGCCGGCGGTGTGGCTGGGGGCCGGTCCGGTCGTCACCCCGGAGCGGGCCGAGCGGTCCCACGAGCGGGCGGTGCTCGTGGTGCGGGCGCTGCGGGAGCGGGAGGCCCGGGCGGCGGCGGCCGGACGGCCCCGGCCCGCGCGGTACGCCGACGCGGCCGGGGCGGGCGCGTCGCTGGAGGTGTTGCGGATCCTGGACGCGGCGCGTCCGGTGTGGGAGTCGGGCGACGGGCCGGTCCACGAGCTGATCCGCACGGATCTCGCGGCGGGCGGGGAGCTCGTGCGGACCCTGGCGGCGTATTTCGACGCCGGGGGCGACGTCCCGGAGGCGGCCCGTCGCCTGGTCGTGCACGCCAACACGCTCCGCTACCGCCTGGGCCGGGTCCGGGCGCGGTACGGGGTGGACCTGGACGACCCCGACACCCGGCTGCTGCTGACCCTCGCGGCGCGGTTGTGCGCGGACACAAGGGTTCCGGTCGTCTTTGTGCGGCCCCCCGAAGACGAATGACGGGCGGGGGGCGAGTCTGGAAGTGTCACCGTCCGAAGGAGAAGACGACGTGAACCGTCAGACCGACGCCTCGCCCGTCACACCCGCCTCGCCCGTCATGCCCGCCTCGCCCGTCGCACTCGCCGTCCGTCAGGCCGTCGCGGACGGGCTGATCGGGGAGGACCGGCCGGTCGCCGGGTTCCTCGACGTGCGGGGCGTGCGCGACACCGTCGCCGGACTGCACGCCGCGTTCGCGCAGGTGCCGGACGTCCTGCACACCTTCGCCGCCAAGGCCTGTTCGCTGGTGCCCGTGCTGCGGCTGCTCGCCGACGCCGGGATGGGCTGCGAGGTGGCCAGCCCCGGCGAGCTGCGGCTGGCGCTGGACGCGGGGTTCGCCCCGGCGCGCATCGTGCTGGACTCGCCCGCCAAGACCCGCGGGGAGCTCCGCGAGGCCCTCGCCCTGGGCGTCGCGCTCAACGCGGACAACCTCGACGAGCTCGACCGGATCGACGCCCTGCGCCCCGCGGACTGCGCCTCCGTGCTCGGACTGCGGGTCAATCCCCAGGTCGGCGGCGGGTCCATCGGGGCGATGAGCACAGCCACGGCGACCTCCAAGTTCGGCGTGGCCCTGCGCGATCCGGGGGCCCGCACCCGGGTCGTCGAGGCCTTCGCGCGGCGCCCGTGGCTGACCCGGCTGCACGCGCACGTGGGCTCGCAGGGCTGCCCGCTGTCCCTGATCGCGGAGGGCCTCGCGGCGACGCACCGGCTCGCCGAGGAGATCAACGCCCACGTCGGCCGCCGTCAGGTGACCAGCCTCGACCTGGGCGGCGGGCTGCCGGTGAACTTCGCCGACGACACGGTCACGCCGACCTACGCCGACTATGTCGCCGCGCTCACGGCTGCGGAGCCGGCGCTGCTGGACGGCCGCTACCAGGTGGTCACCGAGTTCGGCCGCTCGCTGATCGCCAAGAACGGCTTCACGGCGGCCCTCGTCGAGTACGTGAAGGACGCGGGCGGCCGCCGGGTCGCGCTCACGCACGCGGGCGGGCAGGTGGCCACCCGTACCGTGTTCATGCCGCAGGCGTGGCCGCTGCGGGTGTCCGCGTTCGGCCCGGACGGCACGCCCAAGCGGACGCCTCTCGTACGGCAGGACGTCGCCGGGCCGCTCTGCTTCGCCGGGGACGTCGTGGCGCACGAGAGGCCGCTGCCGGAGCTCGCCGAGGGGGATCTGGTCGTGCTCCACGACACGGGCGGCTACTACTTCTCGGCGCACTGGTCGTACAACAGCCTGCCGAGGCCCGCCGTGTACGGCTATCTGCTGGACGCCGGGCACGTCGCGTTCGCCACGGTCCGGCCCGCGCAGACGGTGCGGGAGATCTCCGCGGAGAGCGGCCTGGCCCAGGCGGACGCCCTGCTCACGGGCTTCACCGCAGCGGCCCGCCGCTGAGACGGGGCTGTCCAGGGCGGCGCTGTCTGTGCGAGGCTCGCTCACGGCAGAGATCACTTGAGTGTTGGACAGCAGCAGGGAGAGTCAGCGGTATGCGCATCGGTCTGCTCGGCACCGGCCCTTGGGCGCAGATGGTCCACGCGCCCGTCCTCGCCGCCCACGACAAGCTCGACTTCGTCGGTGTCTGGGGTCGGCGCCCGGAGGCCGCGAAGGAACTGGCCGACCGCCACGGCACCCGGGCCTACGACGACGTCGACGCCCTGCTGGCGGACGTGGACGCGGTGGCCGTCGCCCTGCCGCCGGACGTCCAGGCGCAGCTCGCGGTCCGGGCCGCCGGGGCAGGCTGTCATCTCCTGCTGGACAAGCCCGTCGCGGCGACGGTGGAGGGGGCGCGGGCCGTGGTGACGGCGGCTCGGGAGGCCAAGGTCGCCTCGGCCGTCTTCTTCACCACCCGGTACGTCGCCGAGCCCAGCGCCTGGATCACCGAACAGGCGGCCGCCGGAGGGTGGTTCACGGGACACGCCCAGTGGCTCGGGGACGTCTTCCACAGCGAGGGCGACAGCCCGTTCGCCACGCCCTGGCGCGGCGAGAAGGGCGCCCTGTGGGACGTCGGTCCGCACGCGCTGTCCGTGCTGCTGCCGGTCCTCGGCGACGTCCGCCGGGTGGCGGCCGCGGCCCAGGGCCCCGGCGACACCGTCCACCTCGTGCTGGACCATGCCGCCGGCGCCTCCAGCACGCTGACGCTCAGTCTGACGGCCCCGCCCGCGGCGACGGGCTCGAGCCTCGAACTGCGCGGAACGGCCGGGGTGACCCGGCTTCCCCAGGGCACCGGAGACGCCCACAGCGCCCTGACCCGGGCCGTGGACGAGCTGCTCGCCGCGGCCCGCGCCGGCCGGCCCCACCCCTGCGACGCGGCTTTCGGTCTGCGCGTGACGGAGATACTGGCCGAGGCGGAGGCGCTGTTGGAGGGCGAGACGCGCTGACTCAGTCCGCCGCGTCCGCCCTTTCCTCCGCTTCGTCCGCGTCCGCCGCTGCCTCCGTCTCCTCCGCGAACGGCTCGTCGCTCCACCGGAACCAGGCCTCGTCCCCCTCGATGTGCAGGAGGAACTCCGGGACGGGCCCGCGGGGCGAGATCAGCGCCACCCGGCGGCGTATCTCGGACTGGAGGACTTCCCACTGCGCCCAGTCCTCGGCCTCCATGAGCGCCAGGTCGCGGGTGAAGAGGGGCTCGACGGCGGCGTACGCCGGACGGGCGGTGAAGCGTCCCGACAGCCAGGGGAAGTCGGCCTCGGCGACGACGATCTCGCCGAGGTCCTCCCCGCCGGCGGGACCGCGCACCGTCCAGACCTCGCCGTCGAACCCCATCACGCCTCCGTCACCCGCCGGTCACCCGGCGAACTCGAAATTGACCCGTTCCCGGACGACCGGGTAGCCGGCCTTGGCGAAGTGGGCCGCCATCGGGAAGTTGCCCTGGTCGGTCGCGGCGGCGATGAACTCGGCGCCGCGCTCGACGAGGTAGTGGGTGCACTCGGCGAGCAGGTCGTAGGCGTAGCCGTGGCCCCGCTGTGCCGGCAGGACGCCGATGAACCCGATGCAGGGGCCGGAGGGGTTGTGCGCCGGAATGTGGATGCCGGCCAGGTCGCCGTCCGGGGTGCGGGCGACCTGCCACCACTCGCGCGGGGACGGGCACCAGCGGAAGAAGTCCATCTCCTCCTGGGCGGCCTGGTCGAGGCCGCCCTCCTTGATGGCCTTGCGGGCGTGGGCGTCGAGGGTGTCGGAGTGGATGCGGCGCAGGGCGTCGAAGAAGACCGCGTCGTCGGGTTCGGAAGAGAAGGTCAGCCGGCCCGGGCGCGCGGGCAGGCCGCACTCCGGGGTCCAGCGGTACACGAAGCGTTCCACCAGCGGGGTGTGGCCGGCCGCGCGGGCGGCGGCGTGCCGGGCCTCGGCGGCGGCTCGCAGGGCGGGGTCGTCGCGCCAGCCGCCGGGCATGACCAGCTCCAGGCCGACCTGCCAGGGCGCGGTGCGCAGGAGTTCGGCGCCCGCCTCCTCCTCGCCGTCGGCGAAGTCGAACCACTCGACGACGAGGGGTTCGGCGTCGTCGGGACCGCCCCACCACACGGCGCGGGCGACGACCCGGCCGTCGCGCAGGGCGACGCGCTTCCACTGCGGGCGGTAGGCGATCTTGCCGAACGCCTCGACGGCGCGCAGCGGGTCGGGCAGGGTGTCGAACAGATGGACGTCGCTCTCGTCGAGAGCGCGGATGACCAGATCGGTCATGGATTCCTCCGGGATGCGTACAGCTCGGGTGCGCTCCCGGGCCGTCGGGCACAGAGATCGGACACAGAGGTCGGACTCAGTGGTCAGACGGGACACGCCGGGGCCACGGGGTGGGAGCGCGGAATGGGTGTGAACTTCATGGCGCTCGCCTCCTTCCGTGGGTTTCCGGGCGTGCGCTCACACCGTAGAGGGTCGCTCTCGCCCGCGTCCACCGGTTTTCTCGGCGTGCGCGGGCCCGTGCCGGGGTGGAGCGTGGGGGGTGTGGGACGACAGGACGGGCACGGGCCGGGCCGGCCGGGCCGGCGGGGCTGGCTGCGGGGCGCGCCCCCGCCGCGCTGGGTGCGGGCGCTGCCGCTCGTCCTGATCGCGGGCGTCTGCGCCGCCACGCTGACCAGCCCCGACCCGCTGGACATCGGCTTCGTGCTGGGCGCGATCCCGCCGCTGGCGGTCCTGTCCTACGGTCCCGTGGCCACCGGGCTGCTCGGCGCGGCGGTCGTCGTGATGCTCGACGTGCCCGCGTTCCAGCTGGACCGGCCGGGGCAGACCGATGTGCTGACGGTGTGTTTCGTGGCCGTGCTGAGCGTGTTCGTGGCGTTCGTGCGCCGCCGCCGGGACGCCCAGCTGGACATGGAGCGCACGATCGCCGAGGCCGCGCAGCGCGCCCTGGTGCCGCCGGTGCCCGACCGGGTCGGGCCGGTGCGCTGCGCGGGTCTGTACCGGGCGGCGCAGGAGGGGACGCTGGTCGGCGGCGACTTCTTCGACGTGCGGACGAGCGCCCACGGGGTGCGGGCGGTGCTGGGGGATGTGCAGGGGCACGGGCTGGCGGCGGTGGCGACGGTGGCCTCGCTGCTCGGCGCGTTCCGGGAGGCGGTGCTCGACCTGCCGACCGTGGAGGAGGTGGCCGCCCGCCTGGACCGGCGGCTGGCGGTGGACTCGGCGCGGGTCGCCCATGCCGAGCTGTTCGCGACGGCCGTCCTGCTGGAGTTCACGCCGGACGCGGACGCGGTGCGCGTCGTCGTCTGCGGGCATCCGCCGCCGGTGCTGCTGCGCGACGGCCGCGCGACCGAGGTGGACGCCGTCCCGTGGACGCCGCTGGGGCTCGGCCTCCCGCAGGGCGCCGCGCTCACCGCGCACGTCCTGCCGCTGCGCCCCGGCGACCGGCTCTTCCTCGCCTCGGACGGCGTCTCGGAGGCCCGGGACGACGCCGGCGCCTTCTACCCGCTCCTCGACCGGCTGCCCGCCCTCGCCGCGGACGGCGACACCGACCCGGCGACGACGGCCGACCGGGTGTGGGCGGACGTCCTGCGGCACTCCCCCACCGTCCGCGACGACGTCACGATGCTGGTGCTCGCCCCGGCCCGTCCGGGGAGTCCGGAGCGTCGGTGAGGCTCTCCGCGTCCCCCTCCGCGTCGATGTGCGGCAGAATCCGGTCCAGCCAACGCGGCGTCCACCAGGCGTGCTTCCCGAGCAGCGTCATCACGGCGGGCACCATGAGCAGCCGGACGACGGTGGCGTCGATGAGCACGCTGACCGCGAGGCCCAGGCCCAGCATCTTGACGACGATGTTGTCGCTGATGATGAACGCGGCGAACACGCTCACCATGATCAGGGCGGCGCAGGTGATGACCCGGGCGGTGATCTCCAGCGCGTGGGCGACGGAGTCCTTGGCGTCGCCGGTGCGCAGCCAGGCCTCGTGGACGCGGGAGAGCAGGAAGATCTCGTAGTCCATGCTGAGGCCGAAGATGATCGCGAACATCATCATCGGCACATAGCTCTCGATGGGCACGTCGCCGTTGACGCCCAGCGCGGGCCCGCCCCAGCCCCACTGGAAGACGGCGACGACGACGCCGTACGAGGCCGTGATCGACAGGACGTTGAGGACGGCGGCCTTGACCGCGACGAGGAGGCCGCGGAAGACCGCGAGGATGATCAGGAAGGCCAGGGCGACGACGACCGCGATGATCAGCGGCAGCCGGCTGGCGACGATGTCGCGGAAGTCGACCTGGGCGGCGGTGGTTCCGGTGACGTAGCCCTTGGCGTCGTAGCCGGAGACCGCGTCCGGCAGGGTCGTGTCCTTGAGCCGGTTCGTCAGTTCGGTGGTGACGGCGTCCTGCGGGGCCTGGCTGGAGTAGACGGTGGCGAGCAGGATGTCGCCGTCCTGGGTGGCCGTCAGCGGGGTGACGGTGGCCGCGTCGGGGACCGCGTTCAGGCTCTTCTGCGCCTGGGACTGGAGGTCGGAGCGTTTGTCGGAGGGGACCGACGTCTGATCGAGGACGACGGTGAGGGGCCCGTTGGAGCCGGGGCCGAAGGCGTCGGTCATCAGGTCGTAGGCCCGCCGGTCGGTGAAGGAGGTGGGATCGGCCCCGTCGCCGATGTGACCGAGCTGGATGGAGAAGACGGGGATGGCGAGGATCGCGATGACGGCGACGCCGCCCCCGAGGTACTGCCAGGGTCTGCGCTCGACGCGCTTGGCGTAGCGGTGCCAGGTGCCGTGCGGGGTGGCGCCCGGTTCGGCGTCGGTCTCGGCGACGGGCTTGCGCACATGCCAGCGGTCGATGTGGTGGCCGATGAGCCCGAGCAGGGCGGGGACGAGGGTGAGGGCGCCGATGACGGCCGAGACCACGGTGATGGCGGCGGCGAGGCCGAGTTTGCCGATGAAGGACACCCCGGACGCGTACAGGCCCATCAGCGCGATGATCACGGTGGTGCCGGAGACGAGAACGGCGCGGCCGCTGGTGGCGGTGGCATGCCCGGCGGCCTCGGCGGGGTCGGCGCCGTTCATCAGGTTCTGCCGGTGCCGGGTGATCAGGAACAGGGCGTAGTCGATGCCCACGCCGAGGCCGATCATGGTGGCGAGGGTCGGTGAGACGGTCGCGAAGGTGAACGCGGCGGCCAGCAGCCCGAGGACGGCGAGCCCGCCGACGACCCCGATGAGCGCGGTGACCAGGGGCAGTCCGGCCGCGATGACACTGCCGAAGCCGATGAGCAGGACGACGACGGCGACCGCGAAGCCGATCGCCTCGCTGATGAGGTCATTGGCCTTGGGCCGGGCCAGTTCGCCGAGCGTGCCGCCGTACTCGACGTCGGCGCCGGCAGCCCGCAGCGGCTGGACGGCCTGGTCGACGCCGGTCAGGTAGTCGTCGCCGAGGGTGTTGGGCTGCTCGTCGAAGCGGACGGTGATGTAGCCGGTCTTTCCGTCGCTCGACACCGGACCGACCTTGGTCGGGCTGACCGAGAGGGGGTTCTGCACCGAGAGGACGTGGGGCAGCTTCTGCAGGTCGCCGACCGTGGTGGACATCTGCGAGCTCAGTGCGCTCAGGGCCTGTTCGTCGTCGCGCAGGACGATCTGGGCGCTGTATCCGCCCGCTTGCGGGTCGTGCTCCTTGAGGACGTCGAGGCCCTTCTGGGACTGGGTGTCCGGCAACTGGAAGTTGTCCTCGTAGGTCCCGCCGACGGACCGGTCGATCACCTGGACGGCGACGAGTGCCACCAGCCAGGCGACGATCACGAAGAGGAAGTGGCGGGCGCACCAGGCACCGAGCCTGCGCAGTCCCCCGCGTCGCGGTTTCCCGGCGGTGGTGGGTGCCATGGGCCCATTACACGCCCACCCGATCTTCGCGGCATCTCGGACGCACCCGATCCGGAACTGATCGCGATTGCAGGGTGCGGCAACAGGATGAATGGTGTTAGTACATTCCTTCGGACGCGAGGAGCAGATGCCATGCCGAAGTCACAGCCAGGCGCTTCCGGGCCGTCCCCGGACCGCGTCACCCCGGACGACCTGCTCCACACGCGCACCGGCACCGAGGTGTCGCCGGAGGACATGGTCCTCGTCACCGGGCGGGATCTCACGCCGCGCAACCTCGAATGGGCTCGCCGCAAGCTGGACGAGGAGGGACCGGCCGCCATCGAGAAGCTGCTGCCGTGAGGTAGCCGCCCCTTCCGCCGCGGGCACCGCAACTGTCAGACTGCGGAGGATGCCCGACTTCGACATGCTCGTCCTCGGATCAGGTCCCGGCGGTCAGAAGGCCGCCATCGCCGCGGCCAAACTCGGCCGCCGGGTCGCCGTCGTCGAAAGCCAGTTGTCCCGCAACCATGTCGCCCTGTTCGCCGGCACCGGCCGTTTCGTCGACCCGCACACGGTCGCCCTGCGCGAGATCACCGGGCAGGACCGGCTGATCACCGCCGAGCACATCGTGATCGCCACCGGGACCCGGCCGGCCCGGCCGGCCCGGCCGGCCCGGCCGGACAGCGTGGAGTTCGACGGGCGGACCATCCTCGACTCGGACAACGTGCTGACGGTCGAGCGGGTGCCGCAGTCGATGGTGATCGTCGGCGCGGGTGTCATAGGAATGGAAACAGCCTAATCACTATGACTCGCGAAGGTCTCCCGTCGGGCACAGGGCATGTGGTCATGGCGCGAAGTAGCCCTGCCGGGCAGGGCTTCCGGTCCGCCGCCCGGCAGGGCCAGCGGTACGCACATCACCTTGACGCCGGAGGGCCCGATTCGGCACCGCGCGTGCGGCATATGACTGGGGGATCCCGTCACACGGGGTGCGGAGGCGATCCCGGCGCACGTGCACTGACGCCACGAGAAGAACCCCGCCCCGTCCAGCCTCTTCCGGGAGACCAAACGGGGCGGGAGCCGCTCAACCCGAGACCAAATCTGACACTTAGTCATGAAAAGCCTCTGGGCTGGTGCTGACATCTGACCATGGTCAGTCGAACTTTGTCGAGTGCCTCGCGACTCCCCGAACTGGATCACCGAACGGCGTCGCGACCTGGGCGAACGCATCGGCGACTTACGCGCGGCAGCGCACCACACCCAGGAAACCCTCTGCGCGGCCACCGGCATCAGCCGCAGTCACCTGCAGCGCATCGAGGCCGGCCAGACCGACCCCCGCTACGGCGAGCTGCTACTCATCGCGGCCGCCCTGGACCAGACGATCTCAGTCCTGGTCGACCTCCCGGAATAGGCCAAGGCCCCGCCCATCCGCCACGGGGGAAGGCAGACGAGCGGGGCCAGCTCAGATGTCCCAGGCCTCCGTCGGACGGTCCAGCCAGGCCTGTTGACCGTCGGCCGTGGCCGTCAGCCCGAAGCGCTCAAAGCCGGGCTCACCCGCCGCCCGCCACCAGGCGAGCGCCGCGGCGACCTGGTCCCACAGCCTGCGAGGGCCCGCCTGCCAGACCTGGGCCTCGGCCCGCCCGTCGGTGAACATGACGCACGCCCACGACCGGTCCGTCAGACCGTAGAACCACACCGGCCGAGCACCGTCCCGCTTCTCGGCCGGCTGGTGGAGGCAGTCGCGCACCCGCAGTCCCACCGCGAACGGCGCAGCCGCGAACCGGCCTTCGCCGAGCAGCTCGGCCTCCGTCACCGTCGTGGTGCCCCGGTCGGCGCCTGTGACGCCCTCCATCACGTACACGTCGTGCCCGGCGAACGGTGACCGCTGGCTGCGCAGCTTCATGAATTCCACCGGTCCGGTGAACCTCCCCGAGGCGTTGGTCGCGTCGTCGGCGACCTTGAGACGGGCCACCGCGTCCAGGCTGGTGAAGTGCGTCCCCCACGGTGCCAGGATCAGGCCGCCGGGCTTGACGTCGGCGATCCAGGCAGGCGGGATCCGACGCACGCCTGCGGTGGCGATGAGGCGGTCGTACGGGCCGCCCGAAGGGTCGCCCTGTTCCCCGTCGCGGGTGAGCACGGTGATGGCCGGCTGGGTCCGGGCGAGCCGGTCCCGTGCGACGGCCGCCACGTCGGCGTCGACTTCGACGGTGACGACGTTTCCGCCGCCGACCCGGTAGCCGAGCAGCGCCGCGTTCCATCCCGTGCCGGTGCCGATCTCCAGGATGCGCTGACCGGGCTGTACGTCCAGGTCGTGCAGCATGCGGAAGACCACGGACGGCATGGACGCGGATGAGGTGGGCACGTGGCCGCGGCCCTCGCTCGTGCCGTCGTCCCACTGGGTCACGACCGGCACGTCCGCGTGCGCGTAGGAGAACCACAGGCCCGGTTCGTCGCGCAGGTCCACGGCGACGGTCGCGCCGGAGTCCATGTCGAACGGCCAGATCAGTTCCGGCAGGAACGCGGACCGGGGAACAGCCGTGAAGGCCGGCATCCAGTCCGACGTCAGGGCCTTGCGTTGGAGGAGGGAGCGGCCCAACTCGGACTGCCCCTCCTCGTCCACTCCGCTGAGTGTCATGTCAGGCGCAGACCTTCGGGCCGCCGTCGGGGGACGGTGGAACCGGCGGACCGGGCCACGGCTCCCCGGGCAGGCCGTCGCCGCCGTCGCCATCTCCGCCGCCGCCGGCCATTCGGTAGATCACGTCTGCCTTCATGCTGCTCTCCTTGTCGTGGATCCATGGTGCTGCGGCCTGCCCTGTGCGGGAAGGCGCCGGGACCCGTCCCGCCGGACTCTTCCGGAGACCCGGCGGGACGGGCGTTCTGGGTGCGACCCTGACCCTGCGGTCGCCATGGGGCCCCGCACGCCGGGGCTGGCGGCATGCGTCAGCGAGCGTCGCGGCGCACGATGTCAGCGCAATGGCGGTGGATGTGGCCCGAGCAGCCGTTGCCGCTGGTCGGGCTGAACTGCGCGTACGGCATGGCGTCGGACGGCGTCTCGATCACGCCGTCGCAGGCGAGGCACATCCACGTCCCGGTGAGCGCGTCGTAGTGGGCGCGCAGCGCCAGGACGGAGCGAGCGAGCCGTTTCACGCGCTCTACCTCGCCGCGCAGTCCCGGGCGCTCTGCCACGCTCAGCCGTCGACGGGCCTCGTGGGCTCCGGCCAGGGCGACCATGGCGGGCACGTCGTCCTTGCCGCGGCTCGCGGCCAACTCCTCGACCTGCGGGATCAGGTCTTCGAGGAAGTCTCTGAAGTCGTCGCCGAAGAGCTTCACCGTCTGGTGGCGCGGCAGCGTCTCCTGGCCGAGGAACCAGCTGGCGGCGGCCCTCATCGAGGGCTTGGTCAGTTGCGGGGCGTCGCCCGCGATCGCGGCGTTCACCGGGCACCGGCCACACGGTGGCGGGAGCACTGGCACGGCGGGTATCCGGTGGTACCCAGCTCGGCCAGCACAGGCGGCCCCTCGTAGGTCAGGGTGCGGGTGCCGCGGTCGCTGGTGATCCTGCCGTCGCGGGCCACGGTGTAGACCCTGATCGTCATCCCGGGGTCCTGTGGGCCTTCCGGGGGCGGCGCTGTACCGTTCGTCATGTCGACGCTCCTACGTAGCGTGGGCCAGCCCCCGGGCCGTTCGCGCGGCCGCGGGGGTCTCGTCTGCTAGCAGAGTGCCGACATGAAAAGGCCAGAACTATCAGACCTTCCGATAGCCCTGGCCATTACTTGACGCTACGTCACACGCCAAGCCATGCACCGAAGTTGTGGAACGTGTCAGGCATCCGGCGCTTCGCGGCCTCCAGGCCGGCATACGTCTCCCGCACCGTCGGGTGATACCGCGTCTGCTGAGGGGCCAGCTTGCGCGCAGCGAGCAGGCTCTTGAAGGCGGCCTCCGTGCCTCCCGTCCACATCTGCGCCCGGGCAACCTCAGCGTGGTGGTGGGAGAGCCTGGACGGCGGCCAGTCATCCGGGATGACAACACTCTCCGCCTGGTGAACGGCCTCCGCGTACAGGTCCAGTTCCGCGAGCACGCTTACCCGGTGCACGCCCACGTTGGTCGGCCCGAACGACAGCCAGTGCACCTTCTCGGCCGGGCCGGTCCGCTGCGCGATGCGGGCCGCTTCGCCCAGATGCCCTTCCGCCGCCGCCTTGTCCTTGTCCCGGCCCGCCAGAACGGCAGCCCCGAGATGCATCTGGCCGGTGACGACCTCGAGCGCGCGCCCGGACTCGGCCTGTTGCAGGGTCGACATGCCCAAGCTGATCAGGCGCTTGCCCGTCTTGTAGTCGCTCGCCCGTAGGTAGGCGAGCGCGCGCAGGTACTGCCGCATCCCGCCCAGCACTGGGTCGGACGCCCGCTGCGCCGCCCAGTCCATCCGGTCGAGCGCGACCGTGCACAGGTCCGGGAAGCCCAGCTTCGTCGTCACGTCGTAGGCGGTCCGATAGACACTCGCCAGCAGCTGCCAGTTCCGGTCGGCCGGAGCGGCGTAGGCCGCGGTCGTCGCCTCACAGATCAAGCCGGGCAGGTCCGCAGCGACCTGCTTGATGTGGGTGGCGCGGACCATGGCGCACAGCTTGTCCGCATGCGCCTCCAGCTCCTCCACTGAACGCGGCCTCACGTCCGGGTCTGCGCCGAGGTCGTACAGGTTCAGGGCCTCCCGGATCGGGTTGATCAGCCCGTCGAGCTGGTCGGCGCGCAGCTCATCGAGGTACGGCTGTCCGTTGAGTTCGGCGACCGGCACCGACAGGGCGCGCGCGAGCGCTCCTATGACCGAGGGGCTCGCAGGCAGGGCACCCTGCTCCACCTTCGTCAGGGTGCTGTACGAGACATTCGACAGGTCCGCCAGTTCTCGTTGCGTCAGCCGGCGGACTTTTCGTGCGTGCTTGATGCGTGCGCCTGTGTGTTCTGCACTGGAGGAGGGCATACTGGCTCCGTTCTGAACTCGACACTCAGAACGGTACCCCGGGGCCGCAGTCTGGGGACCTTCTCAACGGCTCCCGCCTTGCTGGCGGGGGCCGTTGTTGCGTCCCCTTCCGTTGCGTTCCCGGAGTTCGTCGGTGTGCGGGTCAGACGGTCGGTTCTTCTGGCCACGTTCTCCGAACGCGAGCGGCAGCACGGCATCCAGGCGCGGCCCCCCGCCCCGGAGTGGATCATCGAGCGCGGCCTATCCGGACAGACCGCGATGTACGTGCACGTCGGCGATTGCTGGAACGAGGTCATCGAGTCGCTCAAGTACCACCTGCGGGACCTGGCGGTGGCCTTCCGGTTCGGGGAGACCGTGGCCGCCGTGGAGCGGCATCCGCGGGGCACGCTGACCGTGCTGGAGAGCGGCACGAAGATCCCGGCGGACGCGGTGATGTACTCGGCGGGCCGGCAGGGCCTGACCGACGAACTCGACCTGGACAAGGCGGGGTTGGCGGCGGACCGGCGCGGCCGGATCGAGGTCGACGAGCACTACCGCACGCCGGTCCCGCACATCTACGCCGTCGGTGACGTGATCGGCTTCCCGGCGCTCGCGGCGACGTCGATGGAGCAGGGCCGGGCGGCCGCGTACCACGCCTGCGGCGAACCCGTCGGGCAGATGCACCACCTCCAGCCGATCGGCATCTACACCATCCCGGAGATCAGCTTCGTGGGGCGGACGGAGGACCACCTCACCGAGGAGCGGGTGCCGTTCGAGGTGGGCGTCGCCCGGTACCGCGAACTGGCCCGCGGGCAGATCATCGGCGACGCGCACGGCATGCTCAAACTGCTGGTCTCGCCCGCGGACCGCAAGCTGCTCGGCGTGCACTGCTTCGGCACCGGGGCGGCCGAGCTGATCCACATCGGTCAGTCGGTGATGGGCTGCGGCGGGACCGTCGACTATCTGGTCAATGCGGTGTTCAACTACCCGACGCTGGCGGAGTCGTACAAGGTCGCCGCCCTGGACGCCACCAACCGGCTACGGCAGTTGGACCGCATCGGGGACTGACCCGGCGGTCATGAACATTACCCATCCGTCAATCTTGAAAGCTCAATCTTTAGGGCTATAGCCACTCGCACACTCGGTGTCACCGTCCGCCGACACAGTGCTGGAACGGACCCTCCGCGCGCCCCTCCGTCGACGTTCTCCCGAGGTCATCCCCTCTCGATGCGCGGCGGCGTCCCACCCTGCTCGACCTTTCACCCCCCCCATACGCCGCCGGGTGGTTTCCCGCATCCGGCGGCGTGCACGACGGAAAGCGGCACAACGATGAGCAACAGCACCGGAAGAGGGCTCCAGGCGAACGTGCTGGGCACCTTCGACACGGTGGTGATGGCGGTCGCGGACAGCGCCCCGGCCTACTCCATCGCCGCCACCACGGCGGTCCTGGCCGGCGCCGTGGGCCTGGCCGGTCCGGCGGCGCTGCTCTACTGCGCGACACCCATGCTGGGCATCGCGCTGGCCTTCAGCCGGCTCAGCCGGATCGACGTCAACGCCGGCGCCGGCTACTCGTGGGTGGGGCGCACGCTCCGCCCCTTCCTGGGCTTCATCAGCGGCTGGGCGCTGGTCGTCTCGGCGACGATCTTCATGGTGGCGGGCTCGCTGCCGGCCGGCTCGATGACGCTCGCCCTGTTCGACGACGACCTCGCCGACAACACCGCCCTGTATCTCGACGACCCGACGCCGTGGGCCTCGCTGATCTCGGTCGCCCGGCTCTACCCGTCCGGGGTCCGGCGGCAGGAACTGGCCCGCTGGTGGGACGAGTTGCACCGGCGGGACCCCTACAGCATGGAGGGCCACCTCCAGGTCCTGCACTACTACTCCGCCCGCTGGCACGGCTCGCACGGCCTGATGTACGACTTCGCCCGGGACGCGGCCGGCGTGGCCCCGCCGGGCTGTCCGCTGCCGGTGCTGGTGCAGTACGCGCGCGTCGAGGAGTTCCGCCACACCCTCGACGCCGCGCAGGGCCGTACCGCCTCGGTGGCGCTGAGCCAGCACTGGAAGAACGACGGCGCCGTCGGCGCCGTCCGCCGCACCTGGGAACGCTGGATCACGGGCCGCGCGCAGGACGCCGTCGCGCCGGGCGAGCTGCGGGACTTCAACTACCTCGCGCACGCGGCGTGTTCGGCGGGCGCCGCGGACGTGGCGGCGCCGCTTCTGGGGATCCTCGGCCGCCGGGCGACCCGCACCCCCTGGTCGTTCACCGGGGATCCCGCGCAGCAGCTCGTCAAGTGGCGCAAGGAGTGGGGGGTACGCGACTGAACCGTGCCCGGTCCGGCGGCGCGGTCACGGCGTGGCGTTCGGTCCGTCCGGCCTGCTGCTGCGGCGCTCGACCATCTCGCGGCTGAGCCCCTCCGTCTCCGGCTGGGACAGCCGCTCGAAGCCCTCCTCGGTGATCACCGAGACGATCGGGAAGATCCGGCGGCTGATGTCCGGGCCGCCGGTGGCGGAGTCGTCGTCGGCCGCGTCGTACAGGGCCTGGAGCGCGGCGAGGGCCGCCTCCCGCCGGGACATGTCGGCGCGGTACAGCTTCTTCAACGCGCCCCGGGCGTACGGGGAGCCGGAGCCCTCGGCGTGGAAGGGCGACTGCTCGTACAGGCCGCCGGCCACGTCGAAGCTGAAGATGCGGCCCCGGGCGGCCGGGGCGGCGGCCGCGGTGTCGTAGCCGACGAGGAGCGGGACGACGGCGAGGCCCTGCATGGCCTGGCCGAGATTCTGCCGAATCATCGTGGCCAGTCGGCGCGCCTTCGCGCCGAGGGTCATGGGGACGCCCTCGACCTTCTCGAAGTGCTTGAGCTCGACCTGGTACAGCTTCACCATGTCCAGGGCGAGTCCGACGGTGCCGGCGAACGCGACGGCGGTGTGCTCGTCGGCCGGGTGCACCTTCTCCAGGTCGCGCTGGGCGATGAGGTTGCCCATCGTGGCTCTGCGGTCACCGGCGATCAGCACGCCGTCGCGGTAGGTGAGGGCCAGCACCGTGGTGCCGTGCGGGAAGCTGTCCGGGGCGGCCCGGACGCCGTCCGGGAACGGCGGGCGCGTCGGGAGCAGCTCGGGGCGGTGCACCGCCAGGAACTCGCTGAACGACGAGCCTCCCGCCGTGAAGAACTCCTCCGCCAGCCGACCGTCCTGCCCGCTGCCTGCCGTCATGCCGTTCCCCCTCGCCCGCCGCCGTCGACGTCACCGCCACTCTCCTACCTACCTGCGCCCGGCGGCCGGGAAACCCGGGCCCGGCGGGTGCGGTCGGTGCGGTCGGTCGGTGCGGTCAGTCGTGCGGGAACGAGTGGTGCTCGTGGGCGATCAGCCAGCGGCCGCGCTCCTTGCGCAGGCCGAAGGTGAGCCGCAGCCGCAGGGTGGGCTGCGCGGCCAGTTCCTGTGGCGTGCCGCAGCGCAGCAGGGCGTGGGCGTAGGCGACGTCGTGCCCGGCGGTGACGTCGAGCGTGTCGATGTCGAACCGGGCGCCCTGCGCCTGCCAGGCGAAGAACGGCGGCCAGCAGGCGCGGTAGGCGGCCAGCCCGCGGATGCCGTCGTGCGGCGCCGGCACGTCGTACATCACGAGGTCCTCCGCGTGTCCGGCGACGACGGTGTCGAGGTCGCCGCGGTGGACGGCGGCGGCCCAGCGGGTGATCAGGACGCGGATCTGCGCCTCGTCGTCATACACGGTCGTCCTCCTTTCGATACGAGCTGTCGATACGGGCTGTCGATACGGGACTGTCCATGGGGACTCTCGATCCGGACCTCCGTGGGGTCTCCTTCCAGGAGACTGCGACACTCGGCTGTGTGCTCACTTTCGACGATCTGCTGCTGCGGGCCCACGCGCTCGCCGGGGACGGGCGGCGGCGCGTGCTGCTCGGCATCGCGGGCAGCCCAGGCGCGGGCAAGACCACCCTCGCCGAGCGCCTGGTGCGGGAGCTGGACCACGCCGCGCATGTCCCGATGGACGGCTTCCACCTCGCCGACGTGGAACTGGACCGGCTCGGCCGCCGGGACCGCAAGGGCGCGCCGGACACCTTCGACGCGGCCGGGTACGCGGCCCTGCTGCGACGGCTGCGGGAGGACACGGACGACGTGGTGTACGCGCCCGGCTTCGAGCGGGTGCTGGAGCAGCCGATCGCGGGGGCCGTCCCGGTGCCGCCGTCCGCCCGGCTGATCGTCACCGAGGGCAACTACCTGCTTCTCGGCACGGGCGCGTGGACACACGTGCGGGCCGAGCTGGACGAGGTGTGGTTCTGCGAGACGGACGAGGAGCAGCGGATCCGCCGGCTGATCGCGCGGCACGAGGAGTTCGGCAAGGGGTACGCGGAGGCGGTGGCGTGGGTGGAGCGGAGCGACCGGCGCAACGCCGAGCTGGTGGCGGCGACGCGGGAGGGGGCGGATCTGGTGGTCGCCCTAGACTGCCCGCATGGGGACGGACATCACTGTGCTGGCGGTGGACTGGGGGCGACTGGAGCGGACGCCGACGGGTGAGCGGGAGCGCCTCCTGTACCAGGCCGCCGAGCCGGCGGACGACACCGGCCGGGGCGCCGAGCCCGAGGTGGGCTGGATGTTCCCCGCCTCCGCGAAGACGCCGTGGTGCGGGCGGTACGAGTTCCGCGACACCCTCGGCTCGTACAAACCCCACTTCTGGGCGGCGAACGGCTGGGACACCGTCCGGGAGTCGGCCGATCCCGGCCTGCGGGAGGCCTTGGACGCGTTTCTCCTCGGCTTGATCTGGTGGGGAGCGGACGCGGACGACGAGGAGGACAGGCCGGACGCGGGCCTGTTCCCGTCAGACCCCGAAGCGTGGCGGCCGCGCCTGCATCTCGTTTGCCCGCCGGTCGTCGTCCCCACCCTCGCCGCCCGCTGGGCCCGGGCCGAGCCGCTCCTCGGCGGGCTGGAGCGGACGTACGACGCGCACGCCTCGCGCCCGGGGCGCTGGATCGCGGACTTCGGCGAGTTCGCCGGGCTGCTGCGGCAGTGGGCCGTCGTGGTCGACGAGAGCGCGCGGCGCGGCTGGGGGCTGCTGGGGTTGCCCGTCTGACCACCCCCGATCGCGCCGCGCGCGGCTCTCAGCCGCCGACCGCCCGCAGCGTCAGCTGCGGCTCGGCGTGCGCGTCGTCAGGCCCGAGTACGGCGGTGAAGGCGTCCGTGCGCACGACGAGCCCTTCCTCGCCCCGCTCTACGGACACGACCAGCGGCTCCTCGGCGCCGTAGCGCACGGCGAAGACGTGGAGGTCGTCCGGCGCGTCCGCGATCGGGCCGGCCTCCAGGGCGCTCGAACTGACCAGGTGGGCCCAGCCCTCGTCCGGGTTGCCGTAGCCGCGCGGGTCCTCCGCGAGGGCGAACGCGGCCTGTTCCTGGGTGAGTTCGGCGCGGGAGTCGAAGTGGTCCGGGCCCTGCGCCTCCGGGTGGGTCAGGCGCAGGTCGCCCGCCGACGTGACGGCCGCGTGGGCCGTGCGCCGGACCCGGTCGCCGTCGTCCTCGGCGTAGGGCAGGCCGGCCAGCAGGTACGGCGTGCCGGCGAGGCGTTCCACGGCGACCGTCGTCCACAGGGTCGTGCCGTCGGTGACGTACAGGGAGCGCACGGACCGCAGGACGTGGTCGCGGCCGACGACCGGCTTGGTGACCAGTTTGGCGGTGAGTCCGTCGGCCCGGACGTCACGGACGCGGACCTCGCCCATGGGGCGGCAGAGCAGGAAGCCGTCGGTGACGGGGCCGAAGCCGTGCTGGCGGCTCACCGCGGCGGGCAGGCAGTAGGCGCCGGCCGCCTCGATCACCGCCGGGGTCATCCGGTCGTCGAAGGCCACCGAGACCGTGCCGGCGCGCAGTTGGTGCCGTGCGGGCCCGGCCGAGGGCGTGCGGTGCCAGGGTGTGCCGTCCTGGATCTGCCAGACCAGCATCCACGCGAAGTGGCCGTCCACCCCGCCGTCCGCCTTGACCGCGTGCCGGGCCCAGCGGCTGTCGCCCCGGTAGCGGCCCAGGTCGGAGCCGATGCGGGCGCCGAAGCAGCGCAGGCCGAGGACCGACTCGAAGGCGGAGTGCTGCTCGCTGTAGCGGGGGCCGCCGTTGTCGAAGCCGCCGCCGGTGAGGCGGGCGTCGATATAGCGGGCGAGGGCGTCGCCGTCCTCGGCGAAGATCTCCGCGCCGCTGACCCGGTGGGCCTGGGCGAGGAAGGAGAGGGAGATCGGGCCGTAGTTGTTGTCGTAGGCGCCGCCGTGCTCGGGGGGCAGCAGGGCGCCCCGGTCGCGCACCCGGTGGGCGCGGATCTCGGCGGCGTACAGCTCCAGTGCCCGGGCGCGGACCTCGCCGTCCTCGGGGGCGGGCAGCAGTCGGGCCAGCATCAGGCCGCCGACCACGCAGCCGATGGCCTGGTTGCCGGCCTCCTGCGGGTTGAAGAAGGTGGCCTCGGTGAGCCAGCTCCAGTAGCCGCGCGCCACGTCGAGGAGTTCGGCGCGCTGCTCGTCGTCGACGAGGCCGTCGGCCGTGTCGAGGACGTTGACGGCCTGGAGCAGCGCCCACACCGTGCTGGGCCAGTCGCCGATCGGGTGCGCGCCGGCCGCCAGGGTGTACCGGGCGTACGGCAGACGGGAGTCGCGCACCCTCAGGTTCGGGTAGCCGGGGTTGTCGTCCCGGTAGACCCGCTCGCGCAGATGGAAGGCGAGGCTGCGGCGGACCGCGTCCGGCAGCCGCGGGTCCTTGCCGCGCTGCCAGGCCAGGGCCAGCAGGGAGGTGATGCCGAGCGAGGTGTCGCCGATGTCGTCGACGCAGTCGGGGTGCTCGAGGTTGCCCTCCGGCGTGAGCCGCCGCAGGGCCTGCTCGACGACGTCGGCGAGGACGGCGTCGTATGCCTCGGGAGTGTCGGGCAGGTCGTGCAGCGGGCCGCGCTGGTGCGTGAGGTACACGGGAGGGGGCGTGAGGTGCACGGGGATCAACCCTTCATGCCTGGGGTGGCCATGGCGTGGTTCGTCGGGGTCACACGACGGGTGCGGGCCGGCGGGCGCGCAGTGCGACGGTCACTGCGTGCGGGCCGTGTCCACCGATGTAGACGCGGTTCCCGGTCGTCGCATCGGTGCCGCCCACCACGGTGTAGTCCTGGCCCGGGTCGTACCGCAGTACGTCGCTCCGGTCCGGCCCGGCAAGCGGTTCGCCTGCCTCGACGTCGGCCTCGACCCGGATCTCGTCGTCACCGACCCGGTAGGTCATCGGCCCGGTCGTCAGGCACCAGCGTCCGTCGCCGATCGGCACGGCGCCCGTCGGCACGCCGCCCGGCCGGAAGGTGAGTTCGAGGGCCCAGGGCACCCGTGGCCCGCTGATGTCGATCCGCAGGTCGGCGCCGTCCTCCCTCAGGTCCACCTCGACGCGGGTCGTGTGGGAGACCTCGTCCCGAGGCCGGTCCGGGAAGGCCATCGCGGCCGAGAAGCGTCCCTCGTCCGCCAGCCGGTAGGAGCCGTCGTCCCGCCGATGGTCCGGCGGGAGCGGCTGGTAGTAGGCGGCCGACAGGGCTTCGGTGAGTCGGTAGCGGCTGTCGGCGAGGCGTTGCATGTCGGCGGCGCGGAACGGACCCAGGTCGAAGAACCCCCGCGAGAGACGGACCGCGTCGAGGACGGCGTCGCCGGCGAACAGGCGCAGGAAGGTGGGGTTGCAGGCCAGGCCCGAGCGGATGCGGCGGCGCTCGGGCACGTCGGAGCCGCCGTACACCACGGTGTGCGCGGTGGCCGAGACTCCTGCGGCGAGGCGTGCGGTGGTGAGGTACCGGTCGCGCGGAAGGGACTCCGGGGCCGGGGCCGGCAGGGCGCGGCACAGGTCCGGGGTGAGGAGGCTCTGGGCGAGCAGGTCGGCGTCGTCGATGCCGCCGGCGGCCGCCAGCCGCGCCGCCCGGGCGAAGTCGCCCCGGCCGGTGCGGACCGCGAGCAGCCGGTAGTGCGGCAGGTAGGGCGGCAGCGGGAACGGGTGGTTCTGGTCCTGGCGTCGCGAGTGGACGGTCTCCACCGTGCCGTCCGGCCTGATGAGGTCCAGGGTCGTGGCGAGATTGCGTTCGACGGCGTCCCGCAGGTCGGCGCGGCCGAGCACGTCGGCCAGCAGCAGCAAGGACGGGTTCGTCACGTGGGACGCGTAGACGGCGCTGCGTTCCGAGTACAGGCCCTCCGCGTCGATGTCGACGCCCTCGGCGAGCCACTCCTCGACGCGGTCGAGGAGCCGGTCGTCGGGGAAGGACCGGTGCAGCCGGGCCAGTGCCGCCGACAGCTCCCAGCGGTGGTTCGGGGTGTGCACCCCGCCGGTGAGGAGACTGTCGGAGGCTGCGCCGGCGATCTCGGCGAGCGCGGCCGTGACGTCGCGCAGTTCCGGCCCCGCGCCCGCGGCGAGGACGTGCGCGTCGCACACGTCGTTGACGGTGAACGCGGAGTCCGGCGGTGACTGCACGTTGTCGCCGCCGGCGAAGAGGCCGGTGGTGGTCTGCGTGGCCCGCAGGGCGCGGAGGTGGGTCGTCGCGGCGGCGACGGCCTGCCCGCTGCCGTGCAGTGCCGAGTCCGGGGAACGGTATGCCGCGATCAGGGTCTTCACCCGCCGCGCCAGACCACGGTGCGGCACACCGGCGGGTTCCTCGTCGGGGCGAACCGCCGGCGGGGCGGCCTGCCGGTCGGCGGCGAGGGCCGCCGCACGGACGAACTCGTGGTCGAGCGGGACGTACAAGGTCAGTCCTTCAGGCCGGCGTTGATGTCGGCGTTCATGACGTACTTCTGGAACACCAGGAAGACGACGATCAGCGGGATCATGGAGATGACCGAACCGCCGAGCAGCACCGACCAGTTGATGTTCTGCGCCCCTACGAGGCTCTGGATGCCGATCTGCACGGTGAACTTCTCGGGGTCGTTGAGCATCAGCAGCGGCCAGATGTAGTCGTTCCACCGCCACTGGAAGGACAGGATGGCGAGGGTCAGCATGATGGGCCGGGAGAGCGGCACCATGATCCGCAGGAAGATCGACAGTTCGCGGGCGCCGTCGATGCGGGCGGCCTCGATGAGCTCGTCGGGGACCGTCAGGAAGAACTGGCGGAACATGAAGCACCCGGTCGCGGTCAGCAGCGCCGGGAGGATGATGCCGGCGAGCGAGTTGTAGAAGCCGAGGTCGCGGACCACCAGGAACAGCGGGGCGAGCATGACCTCGGCCGGCAGCATCGTGGTGGCCAGGATGCAGAGGAAGAAGGCCTTGAGCCATTTGTTGTCGTACTTGGCCAGCGCGTACCCGGTGCAGCAGCTGACTCCCACCGTGAGGATCGTCGCGATCACACACACGAGGGTCGTGTTGATGAAGTACTGGGCGAAGTTGGCGCTTGCCCACGCTTCCTTGTAACCCGACACGGTGGGATTGTCCGGGAACACCGTCAGCGGAAGGGAGAACAGGTCTCCCGCCGGCTTGAAGGAGCTGAGGACGAACCACAGCACCGGAATCCCGTAGAGGCCCGCCAGGACCCACAGCAGAGTCGTCGGGGCGATCGCGCGCCGAAGCCCGCCGGTTGCCGAGCCACGGTGCCTCTTCTTGGAGACGGCCCGTACGGAGTCGGCGTCGACCTTGCGCGGCATGTCTGTGGTTGTCATCGGTTCTCCACCCGCCGGTTGACCATCATCTGGATGATCGCGACGCCCATCAGGATGAGCATGAGCACGAACGACGCGGCGCTCGCGTAGCCGATCTGGCCTGACTTGAACCCCGTCTGGTAGATGTACTGGACAAGCAGGTTGTTCGACGTTCCGGGTCCGCCGCTGTTGAGGGAGGCGAACACCGCGTATTCCTTCATCGCGTGGATCGTGTTGAGCAGGATCACGATGAAGGAGGTGGGCGCGATGCTCGGCAGAGTGATGCTGATGAACTGGCGCCACGGACCGGCGCCGTCGAGCGCGGCCGCCTCGTAGTAGGACGTCGGTACGTTCTTGATCGCCGCGATGAACAGCAGCATGGAGAAGCCCGTCCAGGCCCAGGCTGCCGCCACCACGACCACGATCAGTGACAGGTCCGCGTTCGACTGCCACGGAACGGCGCTTCCGCCGACCTTCTCGATGAGGTAGTTGACCAGTCCGAAGTTCTCACCGAACAGCCATCGCCACAGGACACCCACGATGATGGGCGACAGAAGCCACGGGATGAAGAAGAAGAGGCGGGCGACCGACGCGCCCTTGGCGTGCTTGCTCACCAGCACGTTGGCGATGAGCAGCGACAGCACGAAGTTCAGCGGGACGAAGAGCACGGTGTACAGCAGCGTGCGGGTCGTCGCGTCGTAGAAGGTCGAGTCCCCGAGCAGCTTCTGGTAGTTGTCCAGTCCGACGAACTGGAACGCCCCCACGCCCGTGTAGTTCGTGAAGGAGTAAACGAGCCCGATCACCGCCGGCCAGACGAAGAACAGCGCGAAGAGCACGACATTGGCCGCGATGAGGACGAACGGCGCGAGGGTGTACTTACTGCGGCTCCTGGGCGGGCTCACGGACACGTCCGAGGCTCGTTTTGTCATCTTCCTGACTCCGTGCTGGTGGATGGGATTGCGGTGGGCTCACGCCATGAGCCCGGCATCACGCGGACGTCCAGGTCCGGGCGGCGGTGGCTCGTACCGCCGCCCGGACCTGGGGCCTACGATGCGCCGCCGACCTGCTGGTTGTAGCCGGCCACGATGTTCTCCAGGGCCTTGTCGGCCGACTGCTCACCGTTGATCGCCTTGCCGATCTCCGCCTTGGTCGGGTCGTCGGTGAGGCTCTTGCCCTTCAGCGCCCAGTTCGTCTGCGCGACGTTGAAGTAGCCGGAGATGGGGGCGTAGAGCGGGATCGACTCGTTGTAGAGCTTGAACGCCGCCTGCGCCGCCTCGGACTTGAAGGGGTACGTCGGGTTCAGACCGCTCTCGACCGGCAGGAACCCGGACGCCTCGCACAGCGCCTTGTAGTGCTCGGGCTCGTACAGCCAGGAGATGAACTTGTTCGCGGCGGTGGCCGCATCGCTGTTGTTGTTGAAGCCCACGACCATGCCGCCGCTGTTGACGTCGCTGGCCTGCACCGGCTCGGCGGGGGTCGGGACGCTCGCCCACTCGAACTTCGTGACGCTCTCCGCGAAGGAGGCGACCTGCCACACACCGGACCAGTAGGCGACGACGTCACCGCTCTGGAACATGGCCGACGGGTCGGCGCCGCTGGTCCACACCGACTTCGGCATGGTCTTGTCGTCGTTCCATCCGACGAAGGTGTTCACGGCCTTCTTGGTGGCCGCGTCCGCCGAGAACTTGCCGGAGGAGTCCGCGTGCATGTACTGCCCGCCCATCTCGTACACCATGGCGCGGAGTCTGGACGGCGACTGGTCGAACGTCAGGGAGTACTTGGCGTCGGTCTTCTCCCGGACCTCGTTCGCCGCCTTGATGAACTCGGTCCAGGTCCAGGTCTTGGAGGGCGACGTCGGGTAGGAGACGCCGGCCTTCTCGAAGAGCGACTTGTTGATGAACATGCCGGACGCGGTGACGTCCGAGGGGATGGACAGCACCTTCCCGGACGAGTCCTTGGCGACGAAGTTGGCGTTGATCTTGTTGCTCTTGTTGTTGGCGATGGAGCTGAGGTCGAGCAGCTTGTTCGACCAGATCGGGTCCAGCTTCGGCACCGCCGCCACGTCGGGCAGGGAGCTCGCCTGCGCGGCGTTGCGCAGCTTCGCGTCGTAGCCGTCGTAGGGAATGTTGACGAGCTTGACGTCGACGCCGGTTTCCTTCTTGTACGCCGCCACCGACTTCTTCCAGCCCGCGTCCTGCCCCGGAACCGTGGAGATCCAGAAGGTCAGCGACTTGGAGGTCCCGCCCGAGTCGCCTCCCGACCCGCAGGCGGAGAGCAGCAGGGCGCCTGCCGTGGCCACGGCAGCGAGGGGAACCATACGGCGCATGCCGCCGCGGCCGAGTCGGCGAGAGCGCCGCACACCTACAGTGGTCATCTTCGATCCCTTTTCGTCGTACGGGACGGAGCACGGCGCCGACCAAGGCGGCACAGGTGCATTTTGGAGGAAATCCGCTTTCCGAGGGCGCGGCCTCGCCCGGCCGCGTCGTTCCTACGGGTGGGGTCCCCGGCCTCCAGGCCGTCGCCCAGCGAGCACGCCCTCGCATGGCTGCCGTACATCTTCGTGTACCGGCGGGACGCTACCCCAAGCCGACGTCCCGGCCGACTTAGAAAGCGCTTGTCCGGACATTGGCAGACTGAGTCCGAGGCCGTCAATCCTCAGCCCCCGCGGCCTCGGTCACGGTTTGGACTCCCCGGGCGACCGCGAGCCGTGCGGCGCCCGCCACGGTGCCGGAATCCCCCACCGTGCTGCTGACCACCTCGGTGGGCCAGCTCAGCCGCGCCAGCTCGGCCCGCACACCGGGCAGGAGCTGCGGATCCGCGCCCGTGCTGCCCCCCAGCACGATCAGGCCCGGGTCCAGCACGGCGGTCACGGCGGCGGCCAGTCGGCCCACGTCCGCGGCATGCCGTCCGACGACCTCGCGGGCCGTGGCCCGGCCCTCGCCGGCGAGCGCGAAGAGCCGCTCGGTGGTGCGGGGGCAGGGGCCGTCCGCGCGGCTCCAGGCCGCCGCGGCCCGGCGCAGCAGGGAACGGGCGCCGATGTACTCCTCCAGGGCCTCCCGGCGCGGCTCACGGCCCTCGTCCCACGGATAGGGCAGCCGGGCCAGCTCACCGGCGGCGCCGTTCGAGCCGCGCAGCACCTGGCCCCCCACGACGATGCCGAGGCCGATGCCCACGCCGATCCGCAGGTAGCCGAAGGTGTGGCGGCCGTGGGCGGCGCCCTCGTGCAGCTCCGCGAGCGCGGCGCAGTTGACGTTGTTCTCCAGGTGGACGGGAACGCCCGGCGGCAGCGCGACGGTCACGGCGTCGAAGACCGGGCCGGCCTTGGCGGTCGCGGGCCGCATGCCGCTGCCCTGCCGGTCCCGCTCGGCGACGTCGCCGACGGCGACGACGATGGAGCGCAGCGGAAGGCCCTCGGGCAGCGCGGCGAGCGCCTCGCGTACGGCGTCGGCGGCGTCCTTGCGGGAGGCGGTGGCCTCGGCGAGCAGGGCGCCGTCCAGGGCGCAGCCCCGGACCCGGGTGAGGGCGGGCCCCAGGTCGACGGCGAGGACGGCGCCGGCGGCCGGCCCGAGACGGTATACGGCGGGGGAACGGCCGGTGCCGCCGGACACGGTGCCGGAGTGCGCGGCGAGCCGGACGCCCTCCAGCTCCGCCACGGCGGAGGACACCGTCGGCTTGGACAGCCCCGCCATGCTCGCGAGCTGCGGCCGGGTCGCGCTGCCGGCCCGGGCCAGCACCGCGAACACCGCACTGGCGCTCTCGGTGAGGCGGGGGGCTTCAGCCACGTCGAGTTCCACAGTTTCCCCCACACGGGTACAGGGCCGCGCGCCCGGACCGATCGGCTCGGCGGGCTGCGGCGATGGGATGCACCGACGTCGCGCGTTCCCGCCCCGCGGCGGCCCGGACGGGCCCTGCGGTGGTCGAGCGCGCGATTACTCTTGACGCACTGTACTTCGTTAGTTAACTTCCTAACGAACTTCACGGTACTCGCCTACCGTGTTTCGTCCAGAGGCCCGTCCCGGGGCTTCCCTAGTCCACCGAACCTCGCTTTTCCGCAGGTCACGGTTCGCCCGCCGTCGTATGTCAGCGCATCGACGAAAGAGGATCCGTGCAGGACTCTCCCCCTTCGAGCCCCCTCGTGGTCGGCGTCGACGTGGGCGGTACCAAGACTCATCTGCGTGCGCTCGCCGGCGCGGAGGTCGTCGCCGACCATGTCCGCGCCAGCACGGGCTGGCGGCCGCACGACCCGGCCGCCGCCGCGCGCCGGCTGGCCGACCTGCTCCACGAGGCGCTGCCCGCGGGCCGCCGCCCCACCGCGATCGCCGTGGGGGCACACGCCTGCGAGACCCCTCTTCAGTGCGCGCGGATCCGCGTCGCGCTCCAAGAACTTCTCGGCGTTCCCGCACACATCGTGGGCGACGCCGAACTGCTCGTTCCCGCCGCCGGGTTGGAGAAGGGCGTCGGCCTGGTGGCCTGCACCGGCTCGGTCGCGGTCGGCCTGGGCCCCGACGGTCACCCCGTCCAGGTGGGCGGCTGGGGCGCGGTCCTCGGCGACGAGGGCGGCGCCGCCGGTCTGGTCCGCGAGGCGGCCCGGGCCGTGTGGGCGGCCCACGACCGCGGGGCGGAACCCGACGCCCTGGCCCGTGGCCTGGTCGCCGCGTTCGGCGTGCCCGAGGTCCCGGCGCTGGGCGCGGCCCTGGAGGCCGCCTCCGACGTCTCCGCCGAGTGGGGACGGCACGCACCCGTCGTCTTCGCGGCCGCCGCCGAGGGCTCCGCGCTCGCCCGGTCCGTGATCGCCGAGGCCGGTCGGGCGCTCGCCGCGCTCGTCGCCCGGCTCGCCGCGCGCGGGGTCCCGGTCGACGACGTCGTCGTGGCCGGCGGCACCGTGCTCGGGCAGCCCGCGCTGTACGAGGCGTTCACCGTCGCCCTCGACACCGCCGTACCGGGTGCGCGGCCGCAACCGCTGTCCGTGCCGCCGGTCGAGGGCGCGGTGGCGCTGGCCCGGGCACTGCTGGCGCGTTCCCTCCTGTGAGACGCCGATCTCACGTTCACCCGCAGGACATGTACCGGTCGCCGGGCCATCGCAGAAGAGTCACAGCCCGGCCGTAGATCTTCGCTCGTACGCGTCATCCGGCTCACAGGTCGTCAGAAGACCCACGGGCCACAAGCGATCGCACCTCTTCCCTCTGGCCCCTCGGCCGTAGAACTCAAGAGAGGCATTCCCATGCCGTCAACCACCGGGACCCCCGCCCACAAGGCCGTGAACAGAAGGCGCTTTCTGAAGGTCTCCTTCGGTGGCTCGGCGGCCCTGGTCGCCGCCCCGACGCTGGTGTCGTGGCTGGGCGCCGCCGACGCCAAGGCCAGCGCGAGCCTCCCGTTCGTCGACGACTACAAGACGAACCTCACGACCAACCTCACGCCCGAGACCAACGCGGTGGTGCGGATCCTCGGCGGCTTCGCCCAGGTGTGGAAGACCGGCTCCGCCTGGAACACCGGCACCCCGCTGCGGCCCGAAATACTGCGCGCCAACATGCGCTACTGCATCGCGCTCACCTCCAAGCGCACCGAGGCGCAGGGCAAGGAGGCGTTCGTCTACGACCGCCAGCACCAGAGCTACGCGATGATCGCCGCCCTCGGTCCGCTGACGGAGCTGTACAAGGCCGGCGCCAAGGCCGTCACCTCGATCACCAGCGCGCCGGACACCACCCCCGCGACCACCGTCAGCGACGCCGTGCCCGCCGACGCGCCCGCCGGTTCCGCGATCGGCGCCGGCTCGTACGCCTCCGACCTGGGCCAGGTCGCCAAGCTCGTCGACACCGTGCGCGGCCCGTTCGCCTCGGGCAACCCGGGCAAGTACGCCTTCCAGTACCCGCGTCCGTGGCGCATGAACGAGAACAGCCAGGTCGTCGACACCGGGAAGACCGACGCCCTCGGCTACCCGGTGTACGACTCCAAGGTGGTCGTGGTCCCGCAGCTGCTGCGCCAGCGCAGCACCTCACCCGTCGACGACGGCGGTTTCCCGAGCGGTCACACCAACGCCTTCCACCTGGCCGCGCTGGCGTTCGCGTACGCGGTGCCCGAGCGGTTCCAGGAGCTGGTGACTCGCGCCCTGGAGCTCAGCCACACCCGGATCATGTCCGGCATGCACTCCACCGTCGACGTCCTCGGCGGCCGCATCATGGCCACCGCGCTGGCCGCCGCCACGCTCGCCGATCCGGCCAACGCCGACCTCAAGGCGGCCGCCCGCGCCCAGGCCCTGGCCTACTTCACCGCGCAGACCGGCACCACCGCCGACACCCTGGCCGCCTACGCGCACTCCGACGCCTCGGACAAGTACGCCGACCGGGACGCCAACGAGCGGGCCAACACGCCGCGGCTGACCTATGTCCTGGAGCGCCAGGGCCGCAGGACGCCGCTCACCGTGCCCAAGGGCGCCGAGGTGCTGCTGGAGACCCGCCAGCCGTACCTGACCGCCGAGCAGCGCCGCGCGGTGCTGCGCACGACCGCGCTGGACTCCGGCTATGTGCTGCTGGACGGCCTCGAGCAGTGGGGCCGGCTGAACCTGTTCGCCGCCGCCGACGGTTACGCCGCGTTCGACTCCGACGTGACGGTCACCCTGGACGCGTCCAAGGGCGGCTTCCACGCGGCCGACGCGTGGCGCAACGACATCGACGGCGAGGGCGGTCTGACCAAGCGCGGCTCCGGCACGCTGACCCTGACCGGCCACAACAATTACCACGGCGCCACCGTGGTGGAGGCGGGCACGCTCGTCGCCGGGCACGCAAACGCGCTCGGCCAGGGCGAGGTGCGGCTCACCGGCGGCACCGTGCGCGCCGAACTGCCGGTGCGGGTGCGCGGTGCGTGGACGCAGACCGAGGGCGCGACCCTGGACCTGCCGCTGCGCCGCAACCACGGCGCGGTGCTCACCGTCTCGGGCCGGGTCACCCTGGGCCAGGGCTCGGTGCTGTCGCTGCGGCTGGACGCCGAGCAGCCCGCCGTCGCCGGGACCGTCGTCCCGGTGATCGACGCCGGCTCGCTGCGCGGCCAGTTCGACGAGGTGGAGCTGAACTCCGACACGCTGCGAGCCGTACCCGTGTACACGGCAGACGGTCTGTCGGTACGACTCCTGAAGCGGTAACGCCCCCAGTGGCGGGAGCTGATGCAGAGTGGGCCCATGAGGCCGCTCCCTGATCGCTCCCGCCACCGCCCGGCCGGTGTCACCGCGGGGCGGATGATGGCGCGCGAACCGCACTCGGTCCTGGAGACCGCTCCCGACGCGCGACCGGCGCGGCCCGCCGGCCCCTGCGCCTGCGCCTGCGCCGCTGCCTGCCGCTGCTCGTCCCGGTCCTGGCGGTCGTCCTGCTCGCGCAGCTGGCCGTCGCGATGGTCACCGCCGCGGTGCAGGAGACGCCGACCATCGACGAGCCCGTGTACGTCGCCGCGGCGGCCGAGTACCTGCACGAGCACCGCGTGCGCCTCAACCCCGAGCATCCGCCCCTCGGCAAGCTCGCCGTCGCGGTCGGTGTGGCCCTCGCCCACCCGCACATCGACCCCGCGTTCTCCGGCAGTCAGGAGGAGACGGGGCAGCACCTGTTGTACGAGTCGGGCAACGATCCCTGGCGGCTGATGCTGTGGGCCAGGCTGCCGGTGATCGTGCTGACGCTGCTGTTCGGCCTGGTGGTGTTCGCCTTCGCCCGCGACCTGGGCGGCCCCGCGGCCGCGCTGACGGCGCTCGCCCTGTACTCCCTCACCCCCGACGTCGTGGCGCACGGCTCGCTGGCCACGCTGGACGTCCCGGCGGCGGGCTTCGTGCTGACGTCGGCCTGGCTGCTGTGGCGGGCCCGCCGAGGCAGGCCGGCCCTGTGTCTGCCGCTCGCCGGGGCCGCGCTCGGCGCCGCGCTCGCCACGAAGATGAGCACGCTGGCCGCGGTCCCCGTCCTGCTGGCCCTGGCGGCGCTGACGGTGTGGGTCCGGCGGCCTCGCGACGTCCGCAGGTGCCTGCTGGGGGCCGGTGTCGTGGCGGCGGCCGCCGTGGCCGTCGTCTGGGCCTCGTACCTCGCGGTCGATCCCCGGCTGCGCTGGGATCCGAGTTCCGCCCACGTGCCCGCCGTGCGCGGTCTGCACGGGCTCCTCGTGCGGGCGCTGCCCTTCCCGGAGGCGTACCGGGACGGCATGCGGATCCAGTTCGGTCTGGAGAACCGGTCGTGGCAGGGCTTCCTGTTCGGGCACGTGTACTCCGGCGGGCGCTGGTACTACCTGCCGGTCGCGCTGGTCGTGAAGACCCCGCTCGGCATGCTCGCCCTGTGGACGGCCGGGGCGGTCGCGATGCTCGCGGTGCGCCGGCTGCGGCCCGCCGCGCCGTACGTGCTCCTGCCGGCCGGCGTGCTGCTCGCCGCGGCCATGACCGGGACGCGGGACCTGGGCACCCGGTACGCCGTCTTCCTGCCGATGTTCCTGGCGGTGGCCGCGGGCTCCGTCCTGACGGTGCGCCGGCGCTGGACGCCGGTGGCGGCCACGGTGCTGGTGGCGTTCGTGGCCGTCAGCTCGCTGCACACCTTCCCGTACTACCTGCCGTACTCCAACGAGGCGTTCGGCGGGCCCGCGAAGACGCATCTGCGGCTGCACGACTCCAACGTGGACTGGGGCCAGGACCTCGGACGGCTCGCGGGCCGGCTGCACACCCGCTACCGGGGCGAGCGGGTGTGGCTCGTCTACAAGGGCAGCGGCGAGCCCGCCTACTACGGCATCCACGCCTCCGATCCGCTGCGGGCGCCCGTGCGCAAGGTGCGCGGACTGCTGGTCGTGTCGGACTCCGCCGCCGCCAAGGCGAAGGGCCGACTGGCGCTGCTGCTGCGCACCAGCCGCCCGGTCGACGAGGTGGGGCACTCCATCACGCTGTACCGGCGGTAAGCCGCGATCACCGGGCGGGCGAAGGGGCTCTCTTCGCCCTCCCTGGCCGACCCGGTCCCTGAGCTATGTTGAGCTTCGTGGAAGACAAAGGAGGCGCACCGGTGCCATCGCCGCAGCAGGCACGCGCACAGGCATCCGCGATCACCTCGGGCAGAACCGGTCCGGAGACGGAGGCATCCCCGACCTCCCGGCTCCGGGCCCTCTTCGACGGACCCCATCTGTCCCCGGGCCAACGACGCATCGCCCAGTATCTGATCGAGCACATCACCGAGGCCGCGTTCCTTTCGATCACCGACCTCGCGGAACGGGTCGGCGTCAGCCAGCCGTCGGTGACCCGGTTCGCCGCGGCGGTCGGCTTCAGCGGGTATCCCGCGCTGCGGGAGAGGCTCCAGTCGATCGCGCTGGGCACCCTGGCCGCCGGCGGCCCCGCGGCGGCGGAGGTGAACCGGAGCAACGAACTCCAGGCGGCGGTCGACGCGGAGATCGAGAACCTGGAGAACCTGCGGCGCGACTTCGCCGACCCGGACCGGGTCATCGACGTCGGCCGCCAGTTGTCGCAGTCGACGCCGCTGACCATCCTGGGGCTGCGCATCTCCGCCTCGCTCGCCGAGTACTTCGCCTACGCCGCCCGCCGGGTCCACCCTGACGTACGGCTGGTGACCCGGGGCGGCAGCGTCGCCTACGACGCGCTGCTGCAGTCCAGGGAGGCGGGCGGGACCTGGGTGCTGGCGTTCTCGATGCCCCGGCACGCGCAGGAGACGCTGACGGCCGTGCGGGTCGCGCGCAGCGCCGGTCTCAAGGTCGCGCTGATCACCGACCTGGCGCTGGGGCCGGTGGCCGACGAGGCGGACGCCACCTTCGCCAGCGGCACCGGCTCCCGCCTGGTCTTCGACTCCTACGCCGCCCCCGGCGTGATGGCCGCGGCGCTGCTCCAGGCCATGAGCGACGCGGGCCCCGAACGCACCCAGGCGCGGCTCGAGGAGTACGAGCAGATCGCCGAGCAGCACCAGTTCTTCCTCCGGGAGTGACCCGCCCGCTCACCGTCCGCAGAAGCCCCCACCCCCCTCCGCAGAAAAGACCAAAGGGATCATTGCGGGTATTTCACGTATGAATGTTTTCATACGCCTTGCAAAGCGGAAGGCATATATAAATACTGCTCACGGCCGCACCGCCCGCGAAGGGCTCCTGTACGGGCACCCGAAGCCGCCGTCCCCTACCCGCGTCGGCGCCCCAGGGTGTTCGGGGCATCGCTTGCGCGAGCGCCCGTGGCGGCGGCCCCGGTCACCCCCTGGACCGGGGCCGCCCCGAACCGTCGGACCACCGTCACGACGCAATAGACCCGGAAGCGATGATCATGACCCTGACGACGACGCGCATCAGCTCGGACTGGCCGTGCCAGGTCAAGACTCCCGGCAGCTACGACTGGGAGCGCTCGGCCGCCAAGTGGCTGCGCGAGCTGGTCCCCGCGCGCTACGCGAGCTACCCGGCCCTGCTGCGCCACCCGGTGCTGCTCGCCCGGCACGCGCAGATCCAGGTCCAGAACGAGGTCCGGGTGGCCCGCACCGCGCTGCAGACCGCCCGCGCCGACCTGCCCCGGCTCGGCCTGCCGGAGTCGGTCATCGAGCACACGATCAAGATGTACGCGGCCGAGGTCATGCAGTTGCAGCACATCGCCCGCAGCGTCCGCGCGGTCACCCAGGCCCTGGTGGACCAGAACCCCGGACGTTAGAGCCCGTCCGGGGGCCCGTCAGGCGCCCGAGGCGGTGCGGGACTCCAGGTCGCGGCGGGTGTCGTCGCCGTAGACGCCGGTCTCGTCGCCGCGGATGCCGTACCAGAGCTGGAAGCGCGCCACGGCCTCGGTGAGCACGGTGTCGTAACGGCCGTCGGTGGGGCCGTTGTCGTACACGTTCGGGATCCGCAGCAGGCGCTGCTGGAGGTCGGTGACCTCGGGGCCGCTGTCGCCCTCCCGGAGCGTGCCGGCTCCGTCGGGGTCGACGGACCCGGCCGCCGTGGCGGTCACGGTCGGGGTGGGCGCGGGCGTGGACGGCTGGGTCTGCGCGGCGGCCTCGTTGCCCCGGCCGGGCAGCAGCAGGGCGCAGGCGAAGCCGACGAGCGCCGCCCCGAGCACGGCGACCGCGGCCACGGCGGCGCGCGGCGGCCCGGAGGCTCGTCCGGAGCGTGGACGGCGTTCCCGCCGCAGGTTCCTGACGCGGTCCGTCACAGGCGGCAGTTGCCGGGTCACGTCCTCGTTGCCGAGCGGCTCCTTCGGCAGCGGCACGGCCTCGTAGCTGCCGGTGGCGTCCTCGGTCATCTCGCGGAACAGCTCCGCGAGGGCGTCGGTGTTGCGCGGTCGCAGTACCCGGATGGGTTCCAGGACCGGGCGTTCGTGCGGCTTTCCGGGTTCCTCCGGTGTCGGCACGCTCGTCTCCCTCCCGTCGGTCCCCCGGGAGAGATACGTGCGGACCGGCGGCCGGGTTCAGCCGCCGAGGAAGCGGTGCAGGGAACGGGCCGTCGCGGCGACGAAGGCGTCCCGTCCGGCGTCGTCGAGGGCGTCCAGGGACAGATACGGGTTGAGGTCCTCCAGCTCCATCAGCAGCAGTTCGCCGTCGGGGGCGCGGCAGGCGTCGACGCGCTGGATGCCGTGCTCAAGGCTGTTCCAGTCGACGAAGCGATGGGCGAACTCCAGGTCCCGCGCGGTGGGCCGGTACGGCTGCAGCTCCCAGCGGCGCTCGGGGTGCGGAGCGTAGAGGGCGTACTGGAAGTCGTGGTCGACGTAGTAGAAGGACACCTCGTGGACGAAGTCGACGCACGGCTGGACGAGGACGGAGCCGTCGGCCAGGGCGGGCAGGGCGTCGGCCGTGACGATCCGCAGGCCTATGGAGTCCGCGCCCAGCTTGGGCTTGACGACGTACCGGTCGGCCTCGGGCAGCCGGTGCAGGTCCTCGGGGCGGTCGACGGTGGGGACGACCGGGAAGCCCGCGGCGCTCAGGTCGAGGAGGTACTGCTTGCCGGCCATGTCGGCGCGTCCGGTGAGGGGGTTGTAGACGCGCACGCCGTCCCGGAGGGCGCGCTCCCGGAAGGCCTCGTACTCCTTCCGGTAGCCCAGGACCGGGCCGCTGTTGCGGACGACGACGCCGTCGAAGTGTTCCATGAGCTCGGCCGCGTCCAGCGGATGGCACAGGGCGAGGTCGAAGTGGGCGCGCAGCCGGGAGGTGAGGAAGACGTCCTCGTCGCAGTAGCGTCGCCCGCGGGCCTCGTAGGCCAGGTCCGTGACATAGAGAAGACGAGGGCGGACGGCGGCGGGCATGGAGTCTCCTGGTGAGCTGCCTGGGGAGCGGTGCCGAAAGGTTACGTCAGGCGGGCACGGCGGCCCGGGGCGGCCCCGGGCGGTCTCCGGCGGTCTCCGGCGGTCCCGGGTGGTCCCGGGTGGTCCCAGGTGGGACGGCCGCGACGGGCGGGACTCCTGGGCGGCGGCGGACGAGCGGGTCGTACGATGACAGGACCGCCGTTTTCTCCCGAAGGGCTCGTCGACTCCCGTGACCACCGCAACCCTCCTCGACGGCAAGGCCGCCGCAGCCGACATCAAGAGCGAACTCGCCCTCCGCGTCCAGGCGTTGAAGGAGCGCGGCGTCGCCCCGGGACTCGGCACGATCCTCGTCGGCGACGACGCGGGCAGCCGTTCCTACGTGGGCGGCAAGCACCGCGACTGCGCGCAGGTCGGCATCGCCTCGATCCGCGTGGAACTGCCCGCCGACGCCTCCCAGGCCGATGTCGAGGCAGCGGTGCTGCGGCTCAACGCCGATCCGGCGTGCACCGGCTTCATCGTGCAGCTCCCGCTCCCCGCGCACATCGACACCCATGCCGTGCTGGAGCTGATCGACCCGGTCAAGGACGCCGACGGCCTCCACCCGACCAACCTGGGTCGCCTGGTGCTGGGCATCCCGGGCCCGCTGCCCTGCACCCCGCGCGGCATCATCGACCTGCTGCGCCGCAACCTCGTGCCGATCACGGGCCAGCAGTTCTGCGTCATCGGCTGCGGGGTCACCGTCGGCCGGCCGCTGGGCCTGATGCTGACCCGCAGCACCGAGCACGCCACGGTGACCCTGTGCCACGAGGCCACCCAGGACACCGCCGCGCACGCCCGCGAGGCGGACGTGGTGGTGGCCGCGGCCGGCGTGGCCCACCTGGTCCGGCCGGACTGGATCAAGCCGGGTGCGACGGTGCTGTCCGTGGGCCTGACCCGCACGGTCGAGGGCATCCTCGGCGACGTCCACCCGGACGTGAGCGATGTCGCCGGTTCCTTCGCGCCGCCGATCGGCGGGGTCGGGCCCATGACCCGGGCGATGCTGCTGACGAACGTGGTGGAGGCGGCGGAGCGGATCTGACGTCCGCACGTTTCCCCTGGCAAACGGTTTTCGGGCACTCGGTTCCCCGCCGAGGGAACTGAGTGCCATGGGTGGCGCTCAGGTGTTACGTTCCCGTCCATGAGCACCACTCACAAGGCGGAGGCCAAGCCGCCCATGCGGGACGCCCTGGTCGCGGCGGCCTTCCGGCTGTTCCTGGAGCGGGGCTACGAGCAGACCACCGTCGACGACATCGTGGCCCTCGCCGGGGTCGGCCGACGGTCCTTCTTCCGCTACTTCCCCTCCAAGGAGGACGTGGTCTTCCCCGACCACGAGCGGTGCCTGGCCGACATGACCGCGTTCCTCACGGCGAGCGGGAAAGAGCACGAGCCGGTGCGACGCGTCTGCGACGCGGCCCGGCTCGTGCTGCTCATGTACGCGGAGAACCCCTCCTTCTCCGTGCAGCGCTACCGGCTCACCAAACAGGTGCCCGGGCTGCGCGCCTACGAGCTCTCGGTGGTCTGGCGCTACGAACGCGCCCTCGCCGAGTATCTGCGCAGCCGTTTCGCCGGCCGGCCCGACGGCACCCTCCAGGCCGACGTGATCGCGGCCGCGGTGGTCGCCGCCCACAACAACGCGCTGCGCTCCTGGCTGCGTTCGGACGGCCAGGGCGAGGCGACCGCGACCGTGGACCACGCGCTGCGCTACGTGCAGTCGGCGTTCGGCACAGGTCCGGCGCCGGCCCCGCAACCGGCCCCGGAGACGCTCGTCGGCGGGCGGCCGGAGGACGTCGTCGTGGTGGTCTCCCGGCGCGGCGCGCCCCTGTGGCGGGTGGTCCAGGAGATCGAGACGACCCTCGGGCGGGACTGACGCGGGACCCATGGGCGGGACCCAGGAGCGGGACCGACCCCTGACTTCGGATTTAGGGGTACGCAGTACCTTTACCGTTGGCACTGAGTGCCATACCCTGTGGGCGTGCACGGTGGCACGGCGAACCGGGCACGTGCGTGCACGGGTGAGCCGCGCACGCGGATTCCGGCCGAGTGCAGGGAGTTGACCCGCGTGTACCACTACTCAGGAAACGCCGTTCAGCAGGTCGCCGGCTCCGCTGCGGGCGTCCTCGACCGCATGAGCGCCGACGGCGACACGATCCTCTTCCAGCGCTGCACGTGGTGCGCCACCGCCATGTACCACCGGCTCCTGTGCCCGGTGTGCCAGGGCAGCGACCTGCGCACCGAGCGCAGCGAGGGCACCGGCACGGTGCGCCACGCCACGGTGGTCAACCGCAACACCCCCGGCGCGCGCAACGTCTCCCTCGTCGAGATGGCCGAGGGGTTCGTCGTACGCGGCCGGGTCATGGGCCCGCTCATCGGCATCCACAGCGGCGACCGCGTCCGGCTCTCCACGGTCAAGGACCCGGTACGCGGCGAGCCGGTCTTCCAACTCCTCGACGAGCCGTTCCGCGCCTGGCACTAGGGGGCTTCTGATGGATCTCCGCGGCGTCGCGACGCCCGGCACACCGAGAGCACGCACCGAACGCCGCTCCTTCTCCCACGGAGATCCATCAGAAGCCCCCTAGACACCGCCTACGCGGTCGACGGCGGCGGATCGGGAACCGGCACTGAACCGGTCGGGCCGAGGCCGGGCAGCAGGTCGGCGATCCGGACGGGGCGTCCGGTGTCGAAGCAGCGGTTCGCGGCGAGTCCTGCGCCGAGGGCGAGCGCGCCGTCCCGTTCGGTGGCGGTGGCGGTGGCGGTGTTCGCAGCGCCGGTCCTGTCGGTGGCGAACAGCGCGTCCAGCATCCGGGCGTCTCCGCCGCCGTGCGCGTCGTGCCGTGTCTCCACCGGGATGTCGGCCGGCGGCCGCCACAGGGGGCGCAGCGTCAGCCGGACGCCGCCCTCGTGCGGCGCGCCGGTGTCGCAGACGGTCCGGGGGCGGGGCGACTGCCAGCGGCTCTCCTCGACCTCCAGCTCCAGGCGTCCGGCGCTGCCGTTCACCATCACCCGGTAGCCCTCCCACGGGGAGTATGCGGTGAGGTGGTAGGTCATCGTGGCGCCCCGGGTGTAACGCACCAGGACGGCCATGTCGTCCTCGATGGTGACGGGCCCGCCGAAGACGTTGCGGTCGCGGTGGTAGCCGTCGTCCCGCTCCGCGTCGAGGTAGAGCGCCCGCAGGGTGTCGTCGGCCGCGAGGTCCAGCGCGAAGGGGTCGTCGGCGGCCGCCTCGGCGCCGTGGGCGCGGTCGTACGGCCGGCGCAGACCGTGGCGGGCGCCGGCCCGGGGGCCGTAGAAGGCGAGGCGGCCGTAGCCGAAGACCTCCTCCGGCGCGTCGCCGAGCCACCAGTTGACGAGGTCGAAGTGGTGCGACGCCTTGTGCACCAGCAGCCCGCCGCTGTACCGCTTCTCCCGGTGCCAGCGGCGGAAGTAGTCCGCGCCGTGCCGGGTGTCGAGCAGCCATTCGAAGTGGACGGAGAGGATCTCCCCGACCGCGCCCTCGGCGAGCAGCCCCCGCACCCGCTCGTGGACGGGGTTGAAGCGGTAGTTGAAGGCGACGGTGAGGGAGTTCCCGGTCTCGCGGACGGCGTCCAGGATGCGGGCGCAGCGGACCGCGTCGACGGTCATCGGCTTCTCCGTCACCACGCGGCAGCCCGCCCGCAGCGCGGGCACGATGTAACGGTCGTGCTCGGCGTCGACGGTGGTGACGACGACCTGGTCGATGCCCTCCTTCACGAGTCGGTCGGCGAAGTGCTCCGGCTGCCATTCGGCGGCGGGCGGCTCCCCGGCCCGGGCGAGAAGCCGGTTGTGGAAGGCCATTCGGGTGCGGCTCGGATCGCAGAGGGCGGCGACCCGGTGGCCGGGGCGGGCGGCGAGGTCCCGGGTGAAGGTCTGGGCGCGGTGTCCGGTACCGACGACTGCCGTACGGAGAGGGGGAGTCGGGCTCATGGGGTGGGCCCTTCCCCGGAGCCGTGCGGTCAGTCCCCGTGACCGGTTTCTTGTCCTCCCCGGGCAGGGCCGAGCGACACAGGCAACCCACAGATCCCGTTTCGCTTCCTTCGGGGTGCGAGGGGCTCCCGGGACGGAGGGGGCTCCCGCGCTCCGAGTATTGAGGAGTGGACCTTGATCCGTGCCCGGCGAATAGGTGTCACCGCCGTGGCCGCGCTCGCGGCCCTGGCGGGAACACCGGGACTGGCACAAGCCCGACAGCCTTCCGAGACAATGCCGTTGACCGCCTCCGCCGACAGCGGGCTGCCCCCGGGGTGGCAGGTCGACGGAGCGGGCGCGGCACGTGAGCTGGTGTGGCGGTCGCCCACCCCCGTGCCCATGGGCGACGCCCGCGTGGAGTTCCATGCGGGCGACCGGCTGCTCGGCGTACCGAAGCCGGGGAAGGACGGACAGACGTTCCGGCTCTCCCTCGCCGACGCCGGCGACGCCCCGCTGAAGGACCTGCAAGTACGGGCGAGCGGACGGCGTCTGGACGCGGCCGGCGACGACTCCGCCACGGGTGAGCGGCGTTCGCTGAAGTCCGAGCAACCCCCGGCCTCGGCTGCGCAGTCCCCGGCCAACTCCGTCGACCCCGGCAAGCCGGGCTCGTACCGCACCACCACCGGCGAGTACGACCTCGACCCGATACGGCTGCCGGGCTACGCCGAGCCGGTCGAGATGCAGGCCGTGGTGGTCGCGCCCGAGGGAGCCACCGGCAAGCGGCCGCTCGCGCTGTTCCTGCACGGCCGCCACTCCACCTGCTACAAGCCGGGGGCCGAGGACGACGTGACCGGTCAGTGGCCCTGCCCGGCCGGCACCAAGGAGATCCCCAGCTACAAGGGCTATCTGAAGGACCAGCAACTGCTGGCCTCCCAGGGCTATGTCACGGTGTCGATCTCGGCCAACGGCATCAACGGCCAGGACTACCTGGCCGAGGACGCGGGCGCACAGGGCCGCTCCTCCCTGGTCCGCAACCACCTCGCCAAGTGGGCCGACTGGTCCGCCCACCCGAGCACCGCCCCGGCCGGGGTGCCCGACGCGACGAAGGCCGACCTCTCGCGTGTCCTGCTCGTGGGGCACTCGCGCGGCGGCGAGGGCGTCAACCGGGCCGCCCTGGACAGCCTCTACCCGGCTCCCGCCGACCAGGACGGCTACCGGGGCCCGGTCCGCTGGAAGATCCGCGGCACCGTGCTCGTCGGACCGACCGTCTTCGGCCAGAATCCGGTCGCCGACGTGCCTTCGGCGACGATCCTGCCCGGCTGCGACGGCGACGTCTCCGACCTCGAGGGCGAGACCTACCTCGACGGGACGCGCGGCATCGGCAACGGGACGGCGCTGCACAGCGCGGTGTACGTGGTCGGCGCCAACCACAACTTCTTCAACAGCGAGTGGACCCCGGGCCAGTCCGAGGCCCCGGCCTGGGACGACTTCTACGACGACCCGGACCAGCCGGACCAGGTCTGTTCGAAGGGCGCGGCGACCCGGCTGACCGCCGACCAGCAGCACCAGGCCGGCGCGACCTACATCGCCGCCGCGGCCCGGCTGTTCGTCGCCGGTGACGACCGGGTGCGCCCGCTGCTCGACGGCACCGGCACGCGCGCCCCCTCCGCCGACCCGGCCCGCGTCCTGACGCACGCGGTCGGCGCCCGTCGCACGGGCGGTTTCGTGCCCGACGGCGGGGTCACGGTGACCGGCGGCCGGGTGTGCTGGGCGGACCCCGACCCGGACAGGGCCTGCCTGGGCGCCGACGCCCTGGGACGGTCCCCGCACTTCGGCTGGTGGGACCTGGAGAAGGACAGCGGCAAGAGCGCGGTGGCCATGCGGTGGTCCGCGCCGGGCGCCCCGACGAGGATCACCTCCACCGCACCCGTCTCCCTCGCCGGCGCCAAGAGCCTGGCGCTGCGCGTGTTCGTACCGCCGAACACCACCGGCACCGCGCTGGACGTGTCCGTGACCGACTCCGCCGGCCGCCGCGCCGCGCTGGGCCGGGTCGAGGTCGACGGGCTGCCGGGCTCCGACCTCACCGCCTCCTACTGGGCCCGCGAGCTGCGCGTCCCGCTGACCGCCGCCACCCGCGCCGGACTCGACCTCAAGCACATCAAGTCCCTTGACCTGACCCCGCGTTCAGGTTCCGGGCAGGCCTGGTTCATGGACGCCTGGGGCTGGTCCCCCGGCACACCCGCGGTGCGGGCGGCGGCGCTGCCGCGCGTCGACATCGGCCGGGTCACGGTCAAGGAAGGCGACTCCGGCACCGCCACCTACCACATCCCGGTCAAGGTGTCCGGACACGGCAGCGGCACGGTCCGCTTCTACGTCGTCGACCAGGACACCGGCGAGGCCGAGGAGAAGGTGGTCCCGGTGCGGGCCGGCAGCACCCCGATCGACGTGCCGGTCGAGGTGAAGGGCGACACCCTCTTCAGCTACGACAAGCAGCACGACCTCCTCGCGAAGGCCGTGCGCGGCGCGGTCGTCGGCTCCTACCGGGGCGGGGTGACGGCGGAGAACGACGACCCGGAGCCGACGGCGACCATCACGCCCGTCGCCGACCGGGTGACCGAGGGCGAGTCGCTGACCTGGCGGATCTCCCTCTCCGAGGTCGCCGCCACGGACGTCCTGCAGCTGGTCCGGATCGTGCCGGTCGCCGAGGGCCCTGAGCTGTCCACCAAGGACGTGGACCCGCAGTGGCTGCTGGACAACACCGGTGAGGAGGCCGACCCGGAGCGTCCCCTGTCGGACGCGTTCGTGTGGCTGTGGATGGACGTCCCGGCCGGGGAGACGAGCATCGACTTCTCGGTGCCGACGGTGCGGGACCAGGTGACCGAGCCGGCCGAGTCGCTGAGCCTCGTGCCGACCGACCTGAACTCCGATCCGCTGCCGGGCCGGCCGGTGCTGACGGGGACCGTCGTGGACGCGCAGTAGCAGCGCGCCGAACCGCCGCTCCACAGCGGAACGGGGGCACGGACCGTACGGTCCGTGCCCCCGTGTCCTTCGTGCTCACAGCGTGATGCGGATCCCGACGGTTCCGTCCAGGCCCCGCCGCAGCCGGCTGCCGAAGAGCGTGAGGCGGCCCGTGACGCCGTATTTGCGGGCGAGGAGCGTGCGGTAGCGGGCCGTGGTCTGCGGGTCGCAGATCTCGGCGGTCGCCGGGACCTGCTCGCCGGTCGGGTTGCCGCGGACGTCGCAGGGGCCGACGAGGACGTCGCCGCGGGCGCGGATCCGCTTCACCTTCCAGGAGTCCACGACGGACCAGGCCCCCAGCGCGTCCCCGTCCCGCACCACCCACACGGGGGTGGCGACACCGGTCCCGTTCTTCCGATAGCTGGTGATCAGCAGATATTTCCCTGCCGCCAGCCGGTCGAGCGCCTTGTCATCCATTCCCGCAGTCTAGGCACCCGCGCACGCCTCACCACCTCGGCAGCAGCAGCTCGTAGTCCGGCTGGAAGCGCCGCATGTACCCGGTGTCGTCGCGGCCCCGCATCCCCGAGTCGAGGTAGCGGCGGTGCAGCCGGTCCAGGGCGTCGTGGTCCAGCTCGACGCCGAGGCCGGGGCCGGTCGGCACCTTCACCGCCCCCTCCTTCAGTTCCAGCACCCCGGGGACGATCACGTCGTCCGCGCTGTTCCACGGGTAGTGGGTGTCGCAGGAGTGGTCGAGGTTCGGGATGGCCGAGGCGACGTGGGTCATGGCGGCGAGGCTGATGCCCAGGTGCGAGTTGGAGTGCATGGACAGGGCGATCCCGAACGCCTCGCAGACGGCGGCCAGTTCACGGGTGCGGCGCAGCCCTCCCCAGTAGTGGTGGTCGGTGAGGAGGACCTGGATCGCGTCCCGCTCGATCGCCGGCCGGAGGTGCTCCCAGGCGATCACGCACATGTTGGTGGCGAGCGGCAGCGGCGAGTGCTCGGCGACCGCCGCCATGCCGTCGATGGTCGCGGTGGGATCCTCCAGGTACTCGAGCACGCCGTGGAGTCGACGGGCGACGTACTTCGAGGTCTCCACCGTCCAGGCGGTGTTGGGGTCCAGGCGCACGGGCTGTCCGGGGAACGCCTCGGCGAGCGCGCGGATCGCGGCGATCTCCTCGTCCGGCGGGAAGACTCCGCCCTTGAGCTTGAACGAGCTGAATCCGTACCGTTCTCGCATCAGCCGGGCCTGCTCGACGATCCCGGCCGGGTCGAGGGCCTCGGGCCAGTCGTCGCCGATGGCCGGGCGGCCGTCCAGCTCCGGGTGCTCGGCCCACTTGTAGAAGAGGTACGCGGCGAAGGGCACCGCGTCACGGACCCGGCCGCCGAGCAGATCGCTGACCGGGCGGCCGAGCAGCTTGCCCTGGGCGTCGAGGCAGGCGACCTCGACGGCCGAGACGGTCCAGCCGCGCTCGTGGGAGCTGGGCACGGTCGGCAGCAGGGCGGCGTCGATCGCGGCGCTGACGGCCGTCGGGTCGAAGACGTCCAGGCCCACGACGGTCCGGGCGGCGATCTCGAGTCGATCGAGCCGTACCGCGCCGCCCGTGGACTCGCCGAGGCCCACCGTGCCGTCCTCCAGGACGAGTTGGAGGATCACGCGGAGCGCGAGCGGTTCGTGGAGGCCGTTCGAGTTGAGCAGCGGCGGGTCGGAGAAGGCGATGGGGGTGACGATCAGTTCGCGGATACGGGTGGCGGGGGTGCTCATGCGGCGACCGCCTCCAGTCCCCGGTCGATGAGCTCGGCCAGTCGGGCGAGGTGTTCCGGGGTGGGGTCGAGCAGGGGCGCCCGGACGCCGCCCACGTCCAGTCCTCGGATCGTCACCCCGGCCTTGACCAGGGCCACGGCGTATCCCGGCACCTCGTCGCGGAGTTCGACGAGAGGGCCGTAGAACCCGTCGAGGAGCCGGGTGACCAGCGCCCGGTCGCCGTCGGCAAGGGCGCGGTGGAACGCGAGGGCGATCTCGGGGGCGAAGGCGAACACGGCCGATGAGTAGAGGTCGACGCCGATGCCCCGGTAGGCGGGGGCGGTCATCTCGGCGGTGGGCAGGCCGTTGAAGAACTGGAAGTCCTCCCCCTCCCCCGCCCGCACGGCCCGCACGATGCGGTGCATCCGCTCCAGGTCGCCGAGGCCGTCCTTGAGGCCGACGACCTTGGGCAGGGCGGCGATCTCGGCGGCCGTGGCCGCGCTGAGGCGGGCGGTGCCGCGCTGGTAGAAGACCACGGGCAGGTCGGTGGCGGCGGTGACCTCCTCGACGTAGCGGACCAGGCCCCGCTGGGGCGCCGTCACCAGGTACGGCGGCAGCAGCAGAAGGCCGTCGGCGCCGGCGCGGGCGACCCGTACGGCGTGGTCGCGGGCGACGGGCGCCGGGCCGCCGGCGGCCGCCAGGACGGGAACGCGTCCGGCGGTCGTCTCGACGGCGACCCGGGTGGCGCGTTCGAGCTCGTCCGGGGCGAGGGCGTGGAACTCGCCCGTCCCGCAGGCGACGAACACCCCGCCGGCCCCGGCGTCGACGCCCGACGCGATGTGCTGAGCGAGCAGTTCCTCGTCCAGTGAGCCGTCCGGAGCGAACGGCGTGACCGGGAAGAACAGCACTCCTTGGAACTTCATGTCTCCCTCGTAACTACGGTGTGGGGGCAGAGCCGCAGGCTCTCAGCCCTTGGTCGCGCCGGCGGCGATGCCGGTGACCAGCGAGCGCTGGAGAAGCAGGTGGACGATCTGCCACAGCATGCGGAACTCGCCGACGCCGTCCAGCCGGGCGGCCTCCTCGATCTCGACGGGGATGTCCTTCATGAACTCGGTCAGCAGCATGACCGAGAAGCCCCAGGCACCGAGCGGCAGGATGACGCCCCACGCCGTGCCCTCGAGGTCGACGCCCAGGACCGGGACGTGGCCGAGGACCAGGGACAACGGGATCGCGATGACCTCCTCGGGGAGCATCATCGTCAGCATGAACAGGGTCAGCACGAGGGCCTGGCCGCGGAACCGGTGCCGGGCCGGCGCGTAGGCGGCGAACACGGACACCGTGAGCTGGAGCAGCAGCGCGCCGCCCGCGATCACCAGCGAGTTGGTCGAACACCCGCTCGTAGGCGGCCGCGGGATCCGGGTTGCTCCGGGTCCAGACCTCCAGCGTGTTCGGGTCACCGCTCCCGGCGCCGTCCGAACCGGAGCCGCAGGCGGCCGTTGCGGACAGCAGTCCCGCGACGGCAAGCGCGGCGGCCGGGCGGCGACTTCGTCGGCGAACCCCCATGGGCACCCTCCGTTCATATCCGTGAACCTGCTTCACGAATCTAAATTGAGGCGCCCAAGCTACGAATCGTTTCGGTCGTATGTCAAGACATGGCCGGTACGGTGCGAGACCGTGACACGGGGTGGGTCGGACGCCCACGTGGCAAGCGGTCCGTGCTCAGCTCAGGGCAGCCGCCATCCGCCGCACGCCCTCGGTGAGGATCTCCGGCGAGGTGGCCAGATTCAGCCGCACGTGCCCGGCCCCGCCGGTACCGAAGGCGAGCCCGGAGTTGAGCGCCACCCGGCCGCGCTCCAGGAAGACCGCGGCCGGATCGTCGCCGAGGCCCAGCGCCCGGCAGTCGAGCCAGGCGAGGAAGGTGGCCCCGCCCGGCCGGTACCGGACGCCGGGCAGATGCTCGGCGAGGAGGGCGGCGAGCAGCCGTCTGTTGTCGTCGAGGCCCGCGAGCAGGGCGTCCAACCAGGGTGTGCCCTCGCGCAGCGCGGCCGTGTGGGCGAGGATCCCGACGTGGCTCGGTCCATGACCGACCTCCTCGGGCAGCAGGGCCAGGTCGGCGGCGGCCTCGGGGCCGGCGACGGCCAGCGCCGCCTTGAGCCCGGCCAGGTTCCACGCCTTGGAGGCCGACATCAGCGACAGCCCGCTCCCCCCGCCCGGAACGGCGAGGTACGGCACGAAGTCGGCCCCCGCGGCGGTGAGCGGCGCGTGGATCTCGTCGGCCACGACCCGGACGCCGTACCGCCCGGCGAGCGCTGCGACGGCCGACAGTTCCCGGGCCGTGTGCACGGTGCCGGTCGGGTTGTGCGGGCTGCACAGCAGGTGCGCGGCCCGGCCACCGCCCGCGACGACCCGCCGGTAGGTTTCCTCCAGCACATCGAGGTCGAGCCGTCCGTCCGCGCCGAGCGGGGCCTCGGCGATCCGCCGGTCCAGGTGCTCGACGAACTGGAAGAACGGCGGATACACGGGCGGATTGACGACCACCGGATCACCGGGCCCGGTCACCAGTTTCAGCATCTCGACGACGCCCAGCATCACATCGGGAACGATCGCCGTCCACTGGGCCTCGAGCCCGTCCCAGCCCCACCGCTTGGCGGCGAACGCGGCCAGCGCCTCGGCGTAGGCCGTGCCCGCCGGATATCCGGTGTCGCCGAGGGCGAGGGCCTCCGTCACCGTGCGGACGATCGGCTCGGCGAGGGGTACGTCCATCTCCGCGACCCACAGCGGCAGGACGTCGGCGGGATAGGCGCGCCACTTCATGCTCGTCCGACGTCGAAGCTCGTCGAGACCGAGGGCCTGCAGCGGGTTCGGCTCACCCGGCGTCTCGTGCGGGATGCTGGTCATGGGGCACAAGATAGGGGGCTGTGGTGTGACCTGGGATCACCTGAACGGGACATTCCTGGAAGTGGCGTGCGACGAGTCGGGATCCGACGGGGAGAACCTCACCGGCGGGAACACGGATGTCTTCGCACACGCCAGTGTCCGGCTGCCTGCGGATTACGCGGCCGCCCAGGTGCAGGAAATCCGCGATCGTATCCGTTCGCCCGCCGAGGAGTACAAGGCGAATCATCTGCTCCGGGAGAAACACCGGCCTGTCCTGGAATGGCTGCTCGCACCATCGGGTCCGCTGTACGGGCACGCCCATGTGCACCTCGTCGAGAAGGCCTTCTTCGTCGTGGACCGGGCCGTCGACCTGCTGCTGGACGATCCGGAGGCGGCCCTCTCCCTCTTTCGGCAGGGCAGGCGGACGTTCACCGCGGTTCAGTGGCGGACATTCCTGGAGGCGGCCAACCGATTGCTGTGGGTGCGGCTGGCAGATGCACCGGACGAGCCCGTCGAGTACTTCTTCCGGACGGTCGAGGAACTGCGGCAGCGATATTCGGGAAAACCCGTCGCCCAGACTCTCTCGCGCATCTCGGCGGAACGCTCCCGCGCGCTCGCCTATCGCACCGGAATTCAGGGCGGGCCCTTTGTGCTCAGCCCGGTCCTCAACCCCCTTCTCCCCTCGATCCTGCATACGGCGGCCCACTGGAGCGACGGCGGACGCCCGGTCCGGCTCGCGCACGACCGGCAGAACATGCTCACCCCGGAACGGATCGCCTGGATCGAGGAGACGGCCCGGCGGCGGGGCATCCGGCTCGCCGGGCTCCGGCTCGTGGTCTCGCGGCAGGACGCCCGGGTCCAGCTCGCCGACTTTCTCGCCGGCATCGCCCGCAGCATCGCCTCCGACGAGCTGGGCGACCGCGGCGACCCGGCGCTCACGGCGCTGCTGCGCCCCTACACCGGCGGGTCGGCGGTCTGGGGCGACGAGCGCAGCGGGGCGCGACTCGGCCAAGCGACGGCGGAAACCAGCGGTCCGGCACCTGACGTCAACTCCCCTGTCTAGATTGCTTGTTGACTGCCCACCTTGCCCTTTGGCCTTCCCGTTCCCTCCGCCTCTCCCGTTCCCTCTGACTTTCCCTTTCCCTCTGACTTTCCCGCCGGAGTCGACCCATGACAGAGCACACCCGTATCGACACCACCCAGCCGCACACCGCCCGCATCTGGAACTACTGGCTGGGCGGCAAGGACAACTACGAGGTCGACCGGGCAGCCGGCGACCGGATCCGTGAGTTACACCCCGGCATCGGCGAGTACGCCCGCGCCGACCGGCTCTTCCTGGGCCGTGCCGTGGAGCATCTGGTGACCGACGTCGGCATCCGCCAGTTCCTGGACATCGGGACCGGTCTGCCCACCGCGGACAACACGCACGAGGTCGCACAGCGGCTCGACCCGGAGGCCCGGGTCGTCTACGTCGACAACGACCCGCTGGTCCTGGCCCATGCCCGTGCCCTGCTCACCAGCACCCCCGAGGGCCGCACCGACTATCTCGACGAGGACCTGCGCAACGTCGACACGATCCTCGAACACGCGGCGAAGACCCTGGACTTCGACGAGCCCGTCGCGCTGATCCTGCTCGGCGTGGTCATCTTCATCGGCCCCGACGAGGACCCGTACGGTCTGGTCCGGCGGCTGGTCGACCGGCTGCCGGCGGGCAGCCACCTGGTGCTGTCGCACACCGTCACCAGCCCGGCGATGCCCGATGTGGACGAGGCCGTGGCGTTCTGGAACGAGCACGGCACGCCGAAGCTGACCCAGCGCGCCCCCGAGGATCTGGCCAGGTTCTTCGACGGTCTGGAGCTGCTGGAACCGGGCGTGGTGTCCTGCTCGCGCTGGCGTCCGCAGGACACCGGGGACGGAACCGAGCCGGCGGAGGTGGCGATGTTCGGCGGGGTGGCCCGCAGACCCTGAGGCGATCGCTCCCGGACTGAACGCTTGCGGGCCGGCGCACGTATGGAGGTCAGGGCGCTCAACGACCGGAGAGCCCCGCGGTGTTGAGTCCGCGCGTTCAGGGTTTCGGGAGCCATGCATGAGGCACGTACGACGACGGACCGTCCGGCGAGCGACACGGCTGGCGGCGGTCGGCGGACTCCTCCTGGGAGGGGCCATGGTCACGCAGGCGGCCATGGCGAGCGAAACGCCCGGCACGTCCGCGCTGCCACGCACCACGGCGGAGTCCGTCGTCACGAATCCGGGGACCGCTCTCGTTCAGAAGCTCGGCACCGCGCGCACGGCGGGCACCTGGCTCGACTCCGACGGGCGTCCGGTCGTCGCGGTCACCGACGAGGAGACGGCCGCGGCCGTCAAGGCGGCGGGCACCGAGGCGAAGGTGGTCCCGCACAGCATGAACGAGCTCAAGTCGGCCACGGCGACGCTGCGTTCGGCGCCCAAGGTGCCCGGCACGGCGTGGGTGATGGACTACCGGACGAACCAGGTGATCGTGCAGGCGGACAGCACCGTGTCGGCCTCGGACTGGGCGCGGCTGACGGACACGGCCGCCGGCATCGGCAGCTTCGTCCGCATGGAGCGCACCACCGGCGAGTTCACCACCCGGATCAACGGCGCGCTGCCGATCCTGTCCACCGCCGGACGCTGCTCGGCCGGCTTCAACGTGACCAACGGAACGAACGACTTCATCCTCACCGCCGGGCACTGCGGGCCGAACGGCTCGACCTGGTTCTCCGACAACCAGGCCAAGCAGCAGGTGGGCCAGACGGTCAACCAGAGCTTCCCCGTCAACGACTTCTCGCTGGTGCAGTACGCGAGCGGCAAGGCGGGCGCGGGCGCCGACGTGGTGGCGGTCGGCAACGGCAACGGGGTGCGCATCACGGGCACCGGTGACGCGGCCGTCGGCCAGCGGGTGTTCCGCAGCGGCAGCACCACCGGGCTGCGCGACGGCGAGGTCACCGGACTGGACGCGACGGTGAACTATCCGGAGGGCACGGTCAGCGGGCTCATCGAGACGACCGTGTGCGCCGAACCGGGCGACAGCGGCGGCCCGATGTTCTCCGAGGGGATCGCCCTCGGCATCACCTCGGGCGGCAGCGGCGACTGCACGTCGGGGGGCACGACGTTCTTCCAGCCGGTGCCGAAGGCGCTGGCCCAGCTCGGCGTCCAGCTGATCGTGGCGGCGCCGTCCGCCGGCGCGCAGGGCGGCGCGGCCACCTCGTCGACCGGTCCCGCGCCGTCCGCCTCCCCCACCCAGGCGGCGCTCGCCCCGGGGTCGGCGTCCCCGGGCTCGACCACGCCCGCGACGGGCGTCGGGGGCAGTGTGGACCTCGCCGCCCGGCTCACCGACCCCAAGAACATCGGCCCGGGTCTGCTGGTCATCGCCGGCAGCATGGTCGCGCTGGTCGCGACCCGGTACATCCGCGCCGAACAGGACCGCAAGGCCTACCAGCAGTACTACTCGGCGACGTGGAGCTGACCTGCGACGGCAGGAAGGGCACCCGGTCGGGGTGCCCTTTCGGCGGGGGAGGTTCGGGGAGCGTCAGGCCGCTTCGCCGGACTGCGGGGCGGCGGCCCACTCCAGGACGAGCCGCCGGTATTCCTCGCGCTGCTCGACGCTAAGTGTCCCGCCCGACCGGAGCCACAGGGCCCGGATCTCGTCGTTTACCTCTGCGGCCGATCGCTCGGAGAGAGATTCAACAGTGGTGGACATGGTGTGAATCTTACGGCGTCCGGGGTGAAGGCCGCGTGAGTCATCACGAATGAACCGGACATATCGGACGTGTTGCTGATCACGTCCATCTGTCGGCCCGCGAACGGGGGTTCACCCCTCCGTCGCCGCCCCCAGCACCAGCACCTGGATCGCCAGCACGGCGGCCCCGCGCGCCCAGTCGTGGAAGTCGGACACCTTGGTCTCCAGGGCCACCGGGGCGGCCAGCGGGTGCCGATGGGCACGGACGGTCGCCTCCACCGTCGCCCCTCCGACGTCCATCAGTCCGACCCCTTCACCGGCCAGCAGGATCTTCTGCGGCATGACGAAGTTGGCGATCTGCGCGACCAGCGCGCCCAGGGCGCGGGCCGCCTCGTCGACGACCCGGGCGGGCATGGGTTCCCCGGCGGCGGCCAGGGCGAGGATCTCCTCGTAGGTCCGCTCCCGGCCGGTGGCGGCCTGGACCTGGTAGCGGATGTTGGGGATGGTCAGCAGCGAGACGGCGCTGCCGCGCTCGCCGTCCGGGGTGAGGGGGCCGCTGGGGTTCAGGATCCAGTGCCGCCCGAAGTCGCGGTCCTCCTCGGCGCAGGGCACCCGCTTGCCCGCCAGGACCAGTCCGTATCCGATGCCCGCGCCGATGGTGAGGACGACGAAACGGTCGAGACCGCGGCCGGCCCCGAACCACGTCTCGGCCTCCACGAGCGCGGCGACGTCGTTCTCGACGACCACCGGCAGCCCTGTGCGCTCCTCGACCAGGGCGGCGAGCGGAACGTCGCGCCACCCCAGGAAGGCCGACTCGCCCACGACGGCACGATCCTGGACGAGCCCGCCCACGCCGATGCCGATCCCCGCGAGGCCGGGGTGCGCGCCGGCCAGCTCGTCCGCCATCTCGCCCAGCACGGCGACGACCTCGTCGGGGTCGTGCGAGGCGAGCGGACGGTCATGACGGGCGACGACCTCGCTCCTGAGGGTGGTGACGACGCCGTACACCATGTCCGCGGTGATCTTGAAGCCGATGAAGGAGCGGGACTCGGCGACCACGTCGAGCGGCTGCGAGGGGCGCCCCTGTCGAGCCTCCGCCGCGACGCCCCCCTCGGGCACCTCGACCAGCAGGCCCGACTCGATCAGCGGTTTGGTCAGCCGGGTGAGACTGCCCGCGGAGAGGTTCAGCCGCCGCGACAGGTCGGTGCGCGAGAGCGGGCCGTGGACGAGCACCTCGATCGCGACGGAGCGCTCCCCCGCGCTCAGCGGCAGCCAGCTGGCGGTACCTGTGGTCATGAGGGTCAGACTCCCACACGATTTCTTCTGCCCGGTTTCTTTTGCCATGGAAGTATCCAGGTCACTATAGGCACCCATCGGTCGACGGGAAAAGATGTTTCCCTACCTCTTGACGGCTGGATTCTTTCGCCTCAAAAGTAAGTGGCGTCGAGCACGAGCCGCCGCAGACGAGGGAGTCTCCCGATGACCATCGCGTCCAGCAGTCCCCCGGCGCGTCGAGAGGGCCAGGGCGACGGGTGGCTCGCCGCGCTGTTCCTGGCCCCGGCCGTGCTGGGGTTCCTGGTGTTCCTGCTCTGGCCGACGCTGCGCGGGATCTACCTGAGCTTCACCCGCTTCAACCTGCTGACGCCGGCCGAGTGGGTGGGACTCGACAACTACGACCGGATGATCCACGACCCCATCTTCTGGGACTCGCTCAAGGTCACCGTCGAGTACGTCGTCATCAACATCGGCATCCAGACCGTCGCGGCCCTCGCCATCGCGGTGCTGCTCCAGCGGCTCACGCAGTCGGCCCTGCTGCGCGGCGTCGTCCTCACCCCGTATCTGATGTCGAACGTCGTGGCCGGTCTCGTCTGGCTGTGGATCCTCGACACCCAGCTCGGCATCGGCAACGAGATCATCAGCGGCCTTGGCCTCGACCGCATCCCGTTCCTGGCCGACGAGACCTGGGCGATCCCCACCATCGCGCTGATCAACGTCTGGCGGCACGTCGGCTACACCGCACTGCTGCTGTTCGCCGGACTCCAGGCGATCCCGGGCGACATGTACGAGGCCGCCAAGGTCGACGGCGCCGGCGAGTGGCGGATGTTCTGGCGGATCACCATGCCGCTGCTGCGGCCGGTCCTGGCGGTGGTGCTGATCATGACCGTCATCGGCTCGTTCCAGGTCTTCGACACCGTCGCGGTGACCACCGCGGGCGGTCCGGCGAACGCCACCAACGTCCTGCAGTTCTACATCTACGGCTCCGCCTTCGGCCGCTTCCAGTTCGGCTACGCCTCGGCGATGTCCGTCGCCCTGCTGGTCGTGCTGAGCGCGATCACCATCCTCCAGTACCGGCTCACCCGGGCCGGCCGGACCGACCTCGGATGACGGAAGGAGTCACCGTGGCTGCCGTGACGACAGCGCCGACCACCCCGCCGACGACCAAGACCGGCATACCGCCGGCCCGGCGCAGGCTCACCCTCGGGCGGGCCGCCGCCTGGACCGTGATGGGCGCGATCACCCTCATCACCCTGCTGCCGTTCTACTGGATCCTGCGCACCGCGCTGTCCACCAACGCCGGACTGAGCGCCGACCCCACCAGCCCGCTGCCGGTCGGCCTCACCACCAGCGGCTTCGAGCGGGCCCTCGGGCTCCAGTCGGCCGAGGAGGCGATCGCGCAGGGCGGCGCGGGCGGCGGACTGGACTTCTGGCGCTATCTGCTCAACTCGGTGATCGTCTCCACACTGATCACCGGCTGCCAGATCTTCTTCTCGGCGATGGCCGCCTACGCCTTCGCCAGGCTGCGCTGGCGCGGCCGGGACCAGGTCTTCGGCCTGTTCCTGGCCGGGCTGATGGTGCCGACCATCTTCACCCTGCTGCCGAACTTCGTGCTCATCAAGCAACTCCACCTGGTGGACTCGCTGTTGGGCATCGCACTGCCCAGCCTCTTCATGACCCCGTTCGCGGTGTTCTTCCTGCGCCAGTTCTTCATGAACATCCCCCGCGAGGTGGAGGAGGCGGCGCTGCTCGACGGCGCCGGAAAGATCAAGATCTTCTTCCGGGTGATCCTGCCGATGGCGTCCACACCGGTCATCACGCTCTCCGTGCTGACGTACATCACCTCCTGGAACGACTACTTCTGGCCGCTGATGGTCTCCTACAGCGACAGTTCGCGGGTGCTGACGGTGGCGCTGGCCGTGTTCCGCGCTCAGACCCCGGCGACCGGCACCGACTGGTCGGGGCTGATGGCGGCCACCCTGATCGCCGCGCTCCCGATGCTGGTGCTCTTCGGACTCTTCGCGCGCCGCATCGTCAGCTCCATCGGCTTCACCGGGATCAAGTGAGGGAACCTTGATGCGACTTCGTACACTGACCGCGCCGGCCGGAGCGCTGGCGCTGTCCCTGTCCCTGGTGAGCGGCTGCGCGACCGGCGACTTGGCCGGATCGTCCTCGGACACGGTGACGTACTGGCTGTGGGACGCCAACCAGCTGCCCGCCTACCAGGCCTGCGCCAAGGGGTTCGAGAAGGCGAACCCCGGACTGAACGTGAAGATCACCCAGTTGGGCTGGAACGACTACTGGACCAAGCTGACCGCCGGTTTCATCGCGGGCACCCAGCCGGACGTGTTCACCGACCACATCCAGAAGTTCGGCCAGTTCGTCGATCTGAAGGTGCTGGAACCGCTCGACGACATCGGCATCGACGAGTCCGCCTACCAACCGGGGCTCGCCGCCAACTGGCTGGGCCAGGACGGCCACCGCTACGGCGCGCCCAAGGACTGGGACACGGTCGCGCTGTTCTACAACCAGAAGATGACCAAGGCGGCCGGTCTCACCGCCGAGCAGCTCAACGGCCTGTCGTGGAACCCCGAGGACGGCGGCACCTTCGAGAAGGCGATCGCCCGTCTCACCGTCGACAAGAACGGCAGGCGGGGCGACGAGCCGGGCTTCGACAAGGACAACGTCAAGGTCTACGGGCTGGCCACCAACGGCGGCGGCGACGCCGACGGCCAGACCCAGTGGAGCCCCTTCACCGGCTCGGCCGGCTGGAGCTACACGGACAAGGCGCGCTGGGGCACCGACTACCAGTTCGACAGCAAGACCTTCCAGTCCGTCGTGAAGTGGTACTTCGGCCTGGCGAAGAAGGGCTACATGGCGCCCTTCACCGACTACAACATCCAGTCGAACCAGTCGAACGTCCAGGTCGCCTCCGGCAAGGCGGCAGCCTCCTTCGACGGCGCCTGGATGATCTCCACGTACACCGGCTTCAAGGGCCGGGACGTCGCCACGGCGCTGACTCCGACCGGGCCGACCGGCAAGCGGGCCACCATGATGAACGGGCTCGCCGACTCCGTCACCAAGGGCGCCCACAACAAGGCGGGCGCCAAGAAGTGGGTGGCGTACCTCGCCTCCGACGCCTGCCAGACGGTCGTCGGGAAGTACGGCATCGTCTTCCCCGCCACCCCGGCCGGTACGCAGGCCGCCGTGGCCGCCTACGAGAAGAAGGGCCTCGACGTCTCGGCGTTCACCGAGCCCGTCGCGGACAAGAAGGCCTCTCGGACCTTCTCGTACCCGATCACCGACTACGCGGCGGACGTCTACGCCCTGATGCATCCCGCGATGGAGGACATCTACGGCAACGGCGCGCCGGTCAGCGGCCTCGACGAGGTCAACAGCCAGATCGACTTCATTCTCGACCAGTGACGACTCGACCAGTAAGAAGGGGCTCCACCCATATGACGTTCTCCCTCGGCATCGTCGGCGCCGGGCAGTTCTCCGGCCAGTTCGCCAAGCTGTTCCTCGCCCACCCGGGCGTCGGCGATGTCCACGTCACCGATCTCCTCCCGGAGCGCGCCGAACAGCTCGCGGCCGCCGAGGGACTGTCGGGAACCTTCCCCTCGTACGAGGCCATGCTGGAGTCGAAGGCGGTCGACGCCGTCGCGATCTTCACCCAGCGCTGGACCCACGGCCCGCTGGTGGTCCAGGGGCTGAACGCCGGCAAGCACGTCTACTCGGCGGTGCCCATGGCGATCACCCGGGACGAGATCGCGGCGATCATCGACGCGGTACGGTCCACCGGACTGACGTACATGATGGGCGAGACCAGCCAGTACAACCCGGCGACCGTGCACGCCCGCAACCAGATCGCCGAGGGCGCGTTCGGGCGGCTCTTCTACGCCGAGGGCGACTACGTCCATGACATGGACCTGGGGTTCTACGAGGCGTACCGGTACAGCGGCGGCGAGAACTGGAAGGCGACCGCCAGCTATCCCCCGCTGCTGTATCCCACGCACTCGGTGGGCGGGGTCCTCGGCGCCTGGCAGACGCACGCGGTGAGCGTGTCCGCGATCGGGGTGAAGGACGAGCGCGGGGACGGCGTCTTCGACAAGGACGTCAGCCAGTTCGGCAACGACTTCTCGAACGCGACCGCGCTGTTCGAGGTGGCGGGCGGCGGCTCGTTCCGGACGAACGAGTTCCGGCGGGTGGGCTATCCGTCGCACATCCGGGAGTCGCGGTTCCGGTTCTTCGGGACGGAGGCCAGCATGGAGCAGCTCGCCACGGTGGCGTTCTGGCAGGACAAGAAGGGGGTGAAGGACATCAGCGAACTCCTCGAGCCCAAGCCCACGATGTCGCCGGACGACCCGTCGCTCCAGCACATCGCGCCCGAGCTGCGGGCCGCCTTCACCTCCGGCTCGGCCCCGGTCCACGACCGCGCGCGGCTGCCGCGGGAGTTCGACCACCTGCACAACGGGCACGAGGGGAGCCACCACTTCCTGGTGGACGACTTCGTCACCGCCGTGAACACGCGCTCACTGCCGTCGGTGAACGCCTGGGCGGCCGCCCGCTACACCCTGCCGGGCATCGTCGCGCACGAGTCCGCGCGGCAGGGTGGGGCGAGGCTTGAGATCCCGGACTTCGGGGACGCGCCGCAGAGCTGAGCCCTGGCCGATGGGGCCGGGTGCCGTCAGGTGCCCGGCTTGCGGCCGTAGACGAAGACGTCGTCGCCGTTCTTCAGCAGCGACCAGTACTTCTTGGCGGCCGTCGAGGTCATGTTGACGCAGCCGTGCGAGCCCGGCGGGTTCCACATGCTGAGTCCGACCGAGTGGAAGGCCTGACCGCCGTCGAAGAACTGGCTGTAGGGCATCGGCACGTTGTAGATGGTCGACACGTGGTCGATGTTCCGCCAGTAGATCTTCTTCAGACCGGTGCGGGTCTCGTACCCGTTACGGCCGGTGCGGACCGGGACGGGGCCGTAGACGAGCTTGCTGCCGTCCTGGATCCAGCTCAGCTGGAGGGTGAGGTTGACGCAGGCGATGCGGCCCTTGTTGGTCGGGCACTTGCCGGCCTTGTTGGGCTTGTTGCCCACCGCCTTCTGCTTGTTCATGAGGTCCATCACGCCCCAGGTGACGGGCCCGGCGTAGCCGATGTTCGGGGTGATGCCGTGCTTGTTCTGGAAGGCCCGGATGGCCTTGCAGTCGGTGGTCGACTGCTTGCCGTCGACGGGCCGGCCGAGGAACTTCTCGACCTGCTTCTGGTACGGCCCGGCCGTCGTCGTACAGCTCGCGGCCTGCGCCGGTGACGCACCCATCACGAGCGTCAGCGGCGCGACCAGGCCGGTGACGCCGAGCAGGACGGCTCCTCGTCTGCGTATGTCCCCCATGGCTGCCCTCTCCCTGGCACAAGTGGTGGCGATCTCGTCCTTACTAGACCGTCCTGTACGGGCATCGGTTGTAGACAGACTCAAGCTGTGACGAAACAGTGAACTATCTGTTCGTCCGGCCCTCGGCCCGGGCACTGTCACCCGTCCGGATCACGGCGGGTCCGGGGAGGCGGTGGGACTCCTGGGGCGGGAGTTCACGGCGGGTGCGGACCGGCGAGAGGAAGACGGGCAGGAAGTTCGCCGTCAGCAGCGCGCCGCCCACCCAGAGCGTGGCCCGTACGCCGGCCAGCTCGCCGATCAGACCGGAGACGGCGGCGCCGACGGCCAGCGCCCCGGTCAGCATGAAGCGGAACGTGGCGTTCATCCGGCCGAGCAGGGCGTCCGGCGTCATCCGCTGGCGCAGGCTCACACCGAGGACGTTGTCCACGCCGGTCTTGAACAGGGTCAGCACCCAGGCCGCCCCGGCGAGCCAGAGCCAGGGCCCTCGGTCGATCAGGGGCACGAGCAGGGCCGCCGGCGCCAGGACCGGGCCGACGAGGCCGAGCGCCCGCCCGTGCCCGAGGCGCCCGGCCAGCGGGCGGGCGCACCAGGCGCCGAGCAGCAGACCGAGCCCGCCCGCTCCCCAGAACAGGCCCAACACACCTGCGGAGAGGTGGAGTTCGCGGACGAAGAGGATCGGCAGCATGGTGGTGACGATCTGCGAGCCGAAGTTGGTGAGGGCTGCGGTGAGCGCGAGCGCGCGCAGTTCCGCGTTGCCCAGGACGTGCCGGACGCCCTGAGCGATCTGGGCGTGCAGCCTGGCCCCGGGCGGCGGGTGGGGGGTGTCGTCGCCCCGGCGGAGCGCGAAGAGCTGGAGCGCCGAGGCGAGGTACGCGCCCGCCGCGCAGATCACGGCCACGGGCGCGGTGAGCAGTTGGACGAGTCCGCCGCCCGCCCCGCGTCCCGCGATGTTGCCCACCGCCTGGAGGCTGACGACGGCCGAGTTGGCCCGCACGAGGGCGGCGGGGCCGACGAGTTGGGGCAGCGCGCTCTGCGAGCCGACGTCGAAGAACACGGTCGCGCACCCGTTGAGCAGGACCACCGCGTACAGGTGGCCGAGGGTGAGCGCGTCGAGCTGCCAGGCGACGGGCACGGACGAGAACAGCGCGGCCCGGGACAGGTCGGCGACGGTCAGGATGCGGCGGTGCCGTAACCGGTCCACCCAGACCCCGGCCGGCAGCCCGATGAACAGGAACGCCACCGTGCTCAGCGTGGCCAGGGCGCCGACCTGCCCGGGGCTCGCGTCGAGCGCGCCCACCGCGACGAGGGGCACCGCGACATAGCTCACGTTCGTGCCGAGCTGGCTCAGTGCGGTGGCCGAGAACAGGACGCGGAAGTCGCGGACGCGCCAGGGCGAGGCGGTGGGCTCGACGGGGGTCGGTTCGGTGGGCGTCGGTTCGGTGGGGGTCTGCACGGTTGAACGCTGCCCGACGAGCTCCGCGCACGACAAGTGAAAAGATCTACACGGACTGTTAAGCGCGCCTACGCGTACGGCTCAGCGGTACCCGGCGGTGTTCGCCGGCTTTCCCGGGTCCTGGACCTCGACCATGTAACGCCAGGCGTCGGGGCGGCTGCCGTCGAGGTCGGTGAAGCCGTACACCGGGGCGAGACCGCCGCTGGAGAGGGACTGCCCGTTGTAGCGGGCCACTTCGGGGTCGGCGGCGAGCGCGGCGACGGCCCGGCCGACATAGCGGGGCGTCTCGGAGATGGCGAAATGCGGGATGCGCTCGACGGCGTCGCGCCAGTTGTCCTCGCGGACGCCGAAATGTTCGAGCATCATCTCCGAGCGCAGCCAGCCCGGGGTGAGCGCCACGGCGGCGGCCCCGCGCGGACCGAGTTCATGGCCGAGGGCGAAGGCCATCCGCAGCACCGAGGACTTGGCGAGGTCGTAGAAGAAGTTCACGCGGTAGGTGTCACGGTTGTAGTCGTTCGTGCCGTCGGTCATCTCGACGACCAGGCCGCCCGGCCGGCGCAGCAGGAGCGGCAGGGCGTGGTGGCTGGTGACGGCGTGGGTCTCCACGGCGAGCCGGAGCAGCCGCAGCCCGTTGTCGAGGTCGTGCTCCCACACGGGGGTGTCCCACTCGAAGAGGTTCTCGCCGCCCCAGACGTCGTTGACCAGGACGTCGAGGCGGCCCTGTTCCTCGGCGATGCGGTCGACGAGGGCGCGGACCTGTGCGGGGTCGAGGTGGTCGGTGGGGACGGCGACGCCGCGGCCGCCCGCCTCGGTGACGAGGTCCGCGGTGTCCTCGATCGTCTCGGGACGGTCGTACTCGGAGCGTCGGTCGCGGGTGCTGCGTCCGGTCACATAGACGGTCGCGCCGGCCGCGCCCAGTTCCACGGCGATGCCCCGGCCCGCTCCCCGGGTCGCCCCCGCGACGAGTGCGACCTTGCCTTGCAGCCTGCCTTCCAGCCTGGCTTGCGGCGTGCCTTCCGACGGCGCTGACATGTCCGGCCTCCTTCGCGTAGTCCCTCGGTGCCTGTTCTCATCGAGGGTCGCGCGCAAGCCGGACATCTACTGTCGCCATTCCCGGGAAATCACCCGGTGGGGCGCAGCCGGTCGTCGAGTTCGCCGTCGTCGGCCACGAACCAGAGCTGGCGGCCGTGGTTCGACTCGTGCACGAAGTCCCGCAGGGCGGAGCTCTCGGCGAGGTGAGCGGAGATGTCTCCGACGACGGCCAGCCGGATCCGGTAGTTCGCGAACTTCTGGACGACCGCGCCCGCGACCCCGGACCGGAGCCGGAAGAACTCCTCCCCGCAGCGCTCCGCGGGGACCACGACGAGTCCCGCGTCGTGTCCCATGGCGTCGCCGATGAGATCGAGCGCGGCGCGCTCGCCGTCGAGCGCCGGTCCCTCGGGGGCGCAGCGCAGGACGCGGGTGTCGTGCAGGGTCACGAGTGTGGTGGTCATGCCCGTAAGACTACGGCCGACCGCAGGCGCGGTGCCTCCCGGTTTCCCGCCCCGCGCCTGCCGGTTCCGGGTCAGTGCCCCCGGGCGATCCATTCCTCCAGGTGGGGCGCCTCCGCGCCGATGGTCGTCGCTTCGCCGTGTCCGGTCAGCACCTTCGTCTCGGGCGGCAGGGCGAGCAGCCGGTCCTTGATGGAGGTGATGATCGTCGGGAAGTGGGAGTAGGAGCGGCCGGTGGCGCCGGGGCCGCCCTGGAAGAGGGTGTCGCCGGTGAAGAGCACCCCGAGCCCGGGCTCGTACAGGCAGACCGCGCCGGGCGCGTGCCCGGGGGTGTGCAGGACGGTGAGGTCGGCGCCGGCGGCCTCGATGACCTGGCCGTCGGCCAGATGGGCATCGGGCTCCCGGTCCGGGTGGGTGAGTTGCCACAGCGGCAGGTCGTCGGGGTGCAGCCAGATCGTGGCGCCGGTCGCGTCGGCGAGGGCGGGCGCGGCGGAGACATGGTCGTTGTGGGCGTGGGTGCAGACGATGCCCGTCAGCCGGCGGTCCCCCACGGCGGCGAGGATGGCGTCGGCGTCGTGGGCGGCGTCGATGACGATCACCTCGTGGTCGTCGCCGACGATCCACACGTTGTTGTCGACGTCCCAGGTGCCGCCGTCGAGGGTGAACCGGCCCGAGGTGACGAGGTGTTCGATGCGCGCGGTCATCACAGCACCACCACCGAGCGCAGGACGTCTCCGTGGTGCATCCGCTCGAACGCCTTCTCCACCTCGTCGAGTCGGATGGTCTCGGTCACGAACGCGCCCAGGTCCAGGCGGCCTTGGAGGTGCAGGTCGATGAGCATCGGGAAGTCGCGGGAGGGCAGGCAGTCGCCGTACCAGGACGACTTGAGCGAACCGCCGCGTCCGAACACGTCCAGGAGGGGAAGTTCGAGCTTCATCTCCGGCGTCGGCACGCCGACCAGGACGACCGTGCCCGCGAGGTCACGACCGTAGAAGGCCTGCTTGTAGGTCTCCGGGCGGCCGACGGCCTCGATGACGACGTCCGCGCCGAACCCGCCGGTCAGTTCACGGATCGCCTCGACGGCGTCCGTGTCCTTGGAGTTGACCGTGTGCGTGGCGCCCATCGAGCGGGCCGTCTCCAGCTTGCGGTCGTCGATGTCGACGGCGATGATCTTCGCCGCGCCCGCCAGGCGCGAGCCCGCGATCGCCGCGTCGCCCACCCCGCCGCAGCCGATCACCGCGACCGTGTCACCGCGGCCCACGTTGCCGGTGTTGATCGCGGCACCGATGCCGGCCATCACCCCGCAGCCCAGCAGCCCGGCCACCTCAGCCGACACCGACGCGTCGACCTTCGTGCACTGCCCGGCCGCCACCAGCGTCTTCTCCGCGAAAGCGCCGATCCCGAGCGCCGGGGACAGCTCGGTGCCGTCGGTGAGGGTCATCCGCTGCTTCGCGTTGTGGGTGTCGAAGCAGTACCAGGGGCGGCCGCGCTGACACGCCCGGCACTGCCCGCACACCGCACGCCAGTTCAGGATCACGAAGTCACCCGGCGCCACGTCCGTGACGCCCTCGCCGACCGACTCCACGACGCCCGCCGCCTCATGCCCGAGCAGGAAGGGGAACTCGTCGTTGATCCCGCCCTGCTTGTAGTGCAGGTCCGTGTGGCACACCCCACAGGCCTGGATCTTCACCACGGCCTCACCGGGACCGGGGTCGGGGATCACGATCGTCTCCACCCGCACCGGCTCGTTCTTCCCCGGCGCGATCACTCCGCGTACTTCCTGCGGCATGGGGCTGCCCCTTTCATCGGCGTCGTCCGTCCCAGGTCCGACCCTACGCGTGACTGATCGGTAAGGGCACGGCGGACAGTCCCGGAAGCCCTCCTTCCGGCCGGCCGGCCAGGCCGTCGACGTAGCCTGGGGGCTCCGACGCACTCCCCGAGGAGCCCCGTGGCCATCGCACAGACCGCCGACGACCGACCCCCGTGGCGGCTGCTCCTCGACTACGTGCGGCCGCACCGCTGGACCCTGCTCGCGGGCGCGGTGCTCTCGCTCGTCACCGGCGCGACCGGGCTGCTGCTGCCGCTCGTGGCCCGGGAGTTGATCGACGACCTGGGCCACGACCGCACGATAACCGGTGCGTTGGTCGCGCTGTCGGCGCTGGTCGTCGCCAACGCGACGGTGGGCGCGCTGGGTTCGTACGTGCTGCGGCGCACGGCGGAGTCGGTGGTACTCGGTGCGCGGCGGGCGCTGTCCTCGTATCTGCTGCGGCTGCGGATCACGGCCGTCGACCGGAGCGAGCCCGGCGATCTGATGGCCCGCATCACCTCCGACACGACGCTGTTGCGCGAGGTCACCACGGACTCGCTGGTGGGTCTCGGCACCGGCGGGCTCACGCTGGCCGCCACGGTCGTGATGATGGGCCTGGTGGACCCGGTGCTGCTGGGGGTCACGCTGGCCGTGATCCTGTGCGCGGGCACGGTCCTCGGGGTGATCGTGCCGCGCATCAACCGGGCGAGCCGGCGCGCGCAGGACGCGGTGGGCGTGATGGGGGCCTCGCTGGAGCGGGTGCTGGGCGCGCTGCGCACGGTGAAGGCGTCGGGCGCCGAGCACCGTGAGGAGGCGACGCTGCACGCGGCGGCCGAGGAGTCCTGGCGGCAGAGCGTGCGGGCCGCCAAGTGGGCGGCCGCGGCGGGCAACACGGCCGGGCTGGCGATGCAGACCGCCTTCATCACCGTCCTCGCGGTGGGCGGGGCGCGGGTCGCCACGGGCGCGATCGAGATCGGCACGCTGGTGGCGTTCCTGCTGTACGTCTTCTATCTGATGTCGCCGATCCAGCAGGTCGTCGGGGCGATCACCCAGTACCAGACGGGTTCCGCGGCGCTGAGCCGGATCCAGGAGGCGCTGCGGCTGCCCGCCGAGCCCGTGTCCCGGCCCGCGCCGCTCCCGTCGCCCGCCGCCGAGCCGGCCTCGCTCGCCTTCGCCGACGTCCGCTTCCGGTACGCGGACGATCTGCCGTACGTCCACCACGGGGTGACGTTCGCCGTGCCCGCCCGGGGCATGACCGCGTTCGTCGGACCGTCGGGCGCGGGCAAGACCACGGTGTTCTCGCTGATCGAGCGGTTCTACGAGCCCGAGTCCGGCACGATCTGCGTCGACGGCCGCGATCTCGTCGACTGGGATCTGTCGCAGCTGCGCTCCTCCATCGGCTATGTGGAGCAGGACGCCCCCGTGCTGTCCGGCTCGCTCCTCGACAACCTGCTGCTGGGGAACGCGGAGGCGGACGACGACACGGTGGGGCGCGTGCTGAAGACGACCCGGCTCGACGGCCTGGTCGCGCGGCTGCCGCAGGGTCTCGACACTCTGGTCGGACACCGCGGGACGAAGCTGTCCGGCGGTGAGCGGCAGCGGGTGGCCATCGCCCGCGCCCTGCTGCGCCACCCCCGGCTGCTGCTGCTCGACGAGGCGACCTCGCAGTTGGACGCGGTGAACGAGGCGGCGCTGCGCGACACCGTCGCCGACGTCGCCCGGACGACGACCGTCCTCGTCGTGGCCCACCGGTTGTCGACGGTCACGATGGCCGACCGGATCGTCGTGATGGACGCGGGCCGAGTCCGTGCGACGGGCACGCACCGTGAGCTCGTGGCGGGCGATCCGCTCTACGCGGAGCTTGCGGCGACCCAGTTCCTGGCGACGGTCGACTGAACCGGCCCGGGCCGCGGTTCGCGGCTGCGCATCGCGCGGCCGCGGGCGGCCGGGGCAACTCCTGGGCGAGTCGGCGCAGGCGTTCGGCGTCGCCGGTGCGCGGGCAGGTTCCGCAGGCCTCGGCCGGCTCGATGGCGTAGTACATGCAGCAGTCGGCGCGGGCGCGTGTCGTGTGCCGACGTCCGTCCCGGTCCGTGAGGTGCCGGAAGCCGGCGCCCGTCGGGTACGGCGTCAGGCCGTGCGGGAGCACCTCGGTGGCCGCGCGCACCCGGCCTCCTCGCTGCCGAGGACCCGGCCCAGGCACCACAGGCCGGAGCCGAGGTCGTCGCCGACCAGGCCCCACAGGGGCGGCGGGTCGCCGTGCTGCCGCGCGTCGACCCGCCGGTGGGGCAAGGGTCGTCGGCGGGCAGCTCGCTCGCGATGGGCGGCCGTCCGACGCCGTCCGGCGTGGACCCCGCCGACGCCGAACGACTGATCCGCGTGCTCGCCGCCGGGACGACGTATCCACACCTCGAACTGCGCGGTGTGCACGCCCACTTGGCGAGCGTGCTGGAGGCCGCCGAGCAACTGGCGGCGGCGGAGGCGGTGGGCTGGGCCACGGGCTCGGGGTGCGGCTCGCGGAGGTGAACGCCGGCGGCGGCATGACCGTCGACTGCGCGCGTCCGGAGCGGCGCTTCGACCGGGCGGCCTACGGCGCGGGGCCGGCACGACCGACCGAGGCGCACCCGGGGCTCACCCCGCGCATGGAGCCGGGGCGGGCGCTGACCGGGTACTGCGGCTGGTACGTCACCGAGGTGCTGGAGGTGAAGGAGAGCCACGGGGAGGATTCGCGGTGGTCCGGGGGCGGGACGCATCATCTGCGGACCCCGGCGACGAGGGCCACGACCAGCCGTGCGCCGTGCCGCCGGTGGAGGACTGGCCGCACCCCGTGGCCCCGGCCCGCCGCGCGCGGAGGCGAGGTCACGCTCGCCGGTCGGCTGTGCACGCCCAAGGACACCCTGGCCCGGCGGGCGCCGGCGCCCGGACTGCGGGCGGGTGACCGGGTGGCGTTCTCGCCGGCGGGGGCATACGCGTGGAACATCTCCCACCACGACTTCCTGATGCACCCGAGGCCCGGCTTCCGCTTCTTGGACGAAGCCCTCGGGGAGACCGGCGAGGGCTGAACGTCGGCGGGGGCCGCCCGGTCGTCCGGACGGCCCCCGCGAGGAATGGCGCCGAGCTCACTGGATCGCAGGCAGCAGCCCGGTGACGGGGGCGGCGAGGTCGGTGACCTGGTGCAGCTCGTTCAGCTTTTCCAGCTGGCTCACGTTCTTGAGCTCGCGCAGCTGACGGGAGACCGGCGGCAGGTCGGCCCGGTGCGCCGCGGGAATCTGGCTCGCGGCGAGCGTGTCCAGCGTGGTGATCGGGTTGAACCGGCCGGCGTCCGGGGCTTCGGCCGCGCTCGCCATGGGCGCCGCGAGGCCGGTGACCCCGGCGGCGAGTGCGGCGATGGCGGCGATGCGTCGAGTGGAGATCATGCCCTCAGCAACGCGGCGGGCACTCCCGTGGACACGGGCGGGCGGCCGCGCTCACCCGACGGGTGGAGCGGGCCCGCTGCGCTTGCCGAGCCCGGCGGGCCGGAGGAGCCTCGAAGGTGAGGGTCCGGCGGCTCCTCCTCCCCTGGGCCGCGACCCTCGGAGGAGGTCACCATGGGCACCACGGCAGGCTCCGCTTTCGACACCGAGACCCTGCGCAGGGGCGTCGAGGGACAGACCCCGACGGCACTGCTGTCGCTCTACGCCGACGACGCCGAACTGCGCGTCATCGACCACAACACCCAGCCCAGCCGCCCCAGGGTGCTGCACGGCCGGGACGAGATCGCTCAGTTGCTCGACGACGTCTACAGCCGGGACATGACCCACAAACTGGAGGAGTGCGTCGTCCAGGGCGACCATGCCGCCTTCAGCGAGTCCTGCCGGTACGCGGACGGTGTGCGCGTGCTCTCCGAGTCGATGATCACACTGCGGGACGGCAAGATCGTCGACCAGACGTTGATCCAGGCATGGGACGAGTAAGGAGGAAGACCGCGGGGATCCAGGTCACCTCCCGGCTGACCTGGACCTTCGCGGTGCGGGCGGGGCTGGGGCGGTCCCGTCCGGCCCGGTCTGCGCTGCCAGCACCAGTGTTCGCAGCAGGTCGGCGAGTGTCTCTCGCTCTGCTGCGGACAGCGCTGAGAGCAGCGCGCTCTCACCCGCCTCCTCCGACGCCGCGTGCCGTTCGAACGCGGTGCGGCCGGCATCGGTGAGCCGTACCCGCACGCGTCGGCGGTCGCCGCGCTCGTGGGTGCGGACGATCAGGCCCGCGTCCTCGAGGGGGCCGAGCCGGGCGGAGAGCGCTCCGCGGGTCAGGCCGAGCAGGTCGGCGAGGTGTGACGGACCGGTCTCGTAGGGCGGGCCCTGGCGGCGCAGCATCAGCAGGATCTTGAACTGGCCGTGGGCCAGCCCGCCCGAGTCGAGGGCGTCCCGGCGGGTCTGCTGCAGGTACCGGCCCAGTACGGCCAGCCGCGCGACGATCTGCTCCTTGACCGGGTCCATCCAGTCGAGTTCCTTCGCCCACACCGCGACCTGCCGGTCGATCGAGTCCTCCATGCGCTGCCCCTCGCTGTTCGCCACAGTAGTTTTCTTGTGGATGGTTTTCCTCCTGACTACCGTCCCCCGCATGCCGATTGCCACCGCTTATCTTCCTGTCGCCGAACTCCTTTCCGCCTCACGCGAGTTGAGCAGCGCGGGCCGTTGGGAGACGGCCGTACGTCTCCTCGACTCGCTGTCGGTCACCGATCCGGACACGCGTGCGCGCGTCGCGGTGACCGCCGCCGAAGTCGCCCTGGAACGGGACTGGTTCAGCGGGACGGACACGGCGGCGGAACGGATCGCCGCTGCGGTCACGGTCGCAGCCGCGGCCGCGATCACGGCCGGGGAGAAGGAGACGCACGCGGCTCCGGGCCGCACCGCCTGGGATCTGGAGTTCGTACGGCTGCGGCACGACTACGCCCGGCTGCTGCTCGTCGACGGCAAGCTGCGGTTCGGGCCCGACGGCAAGGATCCCGAGGCGCTCGACGCGCTGCGCGGCAGGGCGCGCGCCCTGCGCGACGGCGCGCCGGACGGCCTGCGGTGCGGCTGGGCGGCCCTGTACCTCGGCCTGATCACCGACAACCACTTCGCCGAGCGCACGGCCGCGCCCGCCCACTACGCGGCCGCGCTGCGGGCGGCCGAGGCGGGCCCGGACGATCTGCTGGCCCGGGAGGCCCTGCGTCACCTCGGCGACCACGACTGCGGGGACCACGCCCACGCCCTGGACCGCTGGCGCCGGGCCACCGCCCTGGGCGCCCGGGCGGGCGCCGTCCCCGGCACCCTCTCCCAGCAGTTGCTGCTGGCGGTCCTGGCCCGGGACACCGACGACGAACCGGCCGCCCGAGCACTGGCCACGGAGGTGACCCGCTGGGCGGAGGCGATCGGCGCGACCCGGCTCGCGCAGCAGGCGAGCGCGTTCCTGGGCGGCACGGACCCGACGGCCCCGCCGCAGGACAGGTGACGGTCAGGCCTGCGCCAGGGTGTCGGCGCCGCCGGGGGCGTCCTCGGTCGGGGTGCGGGCGTGGCGGCGGATCACCGCGCCCAGCAGGACCAGCGCCACCGTCGCTCCGGCGCCGACGGGGAAGGCCGGCCAGTACGCGGGGACGTCTGCGAAGGCCGTGCGCATGAGGAGCGCGAGGAGCACGAACACGCCGACCGCCCAGCCGAGCGCACAGGGGCCGAAACGATCGTCCCGGCCCAGCCGGACCCGGCCGGCCCGGGCCGTGAGGAAGGCGGCGGCGGACACGGCGAGGGAGACGAGGTAGCCGGTGATCAACGGCATCAGCACGACCAGCGTGACGTCCAGCGCTCCGAAGTGCCAGCCCCGCCAGACGTTTCGGCCCTCGATCTCCACGACCCGCCCGTGCCACAGGCCGACCTGGACCCGTCTGCCCTCCCAGAGATCCCGCCCGGCCCGCTCCTCGACCTTGTCGACCGTCTTGTGCCCATCGCCCAGGGCGAGTCGGACCGTGAAGTCGGTGTGGCTGAAGAACGCGCCGCCGCCGCCCGCCCGGCCGCCGCCCGAGTATCCGGAGACCGTGTGCGAGGTCACCTCCGTCACGGTCGCCACGGCGGTGTCCAGGGACCCGTTCGACCGGGCCAGCGCGACGGCCGTCTCCTCGTAGGTGCGTCCGGCGAGCAGCAGGATCAGGACGGCCATGACGAGCCGGAACACCGCCCGCCGGACCCGTCTGCCCATGGCCGGGACCGTCTCGGCGCTCGCCCCCACACCCGCCCCGGCCTCACTCGTGTCCGACATGGTCCCCCCTGATCCCGCACGTCGACAGGGAGAAGGGATGCCCGGTCGGATCAGCTCTGACACGCGATCCGGGCAGGCACGCGCGCACGTGCCCGCCCGGACGCGACGGACCGGACCGTCAGGTCAGCGTCCACTTCTGGTTGTCGGCGGTGCCGCAGGTCCACAGGACGATCGGGGTGCGGTTGGCCGTGCCCGCGCCGTTGGCGTCGAGGCAGAGACCCGCGTTGACGTTGGTGATCGTGCCGTCGCCGTTGACGTTCCACTTCTGGTTGTTCTGGCCGTTGCAGTCCCAGATCACGACCTTGGTGCCGTTGGTCGTGCCGAGGTTGTGGGCGTCCAGGCACTTGTTGCCGTACACCACGAGTTCCTTGCGGGAGGTGTACGTCCAGGCCTGGTTGGAGCCGCCGTTGCAGTCCCACAGCTCGGCCTGGGTGCCGTTGGTGATGGTGCTGTTGTACATGTCCAGGCAGCGGCCGGACTGTGTGCCGACGACGAGGTTGCCGTTCGCGCCCGGTAGCGGTTTGACCGTGATGTCGGCGAGGGTCGGGGCGTTCGTGAAGGTCAGCGTGTTGGCCGAGCCCTTCGACAGGGCGACCTGGAGGGTGATCGTGCCCTGCGCGGAACCGGTCGGCGGGAAGGAGACGGTCGTCGTGGTCTGGCCGTTGACCTTCAGCGTCGCGGTACGGGCGGTCGAGCCGGTGTTGGTGTAGGCGACGTCGACGACCTTCAGGCCGGTGCTGCCGGCGACCACGCCGGAGAAGCTCGACGTGCCGGTGTAGGTGCTGCCCGAGGCCTCGGTGCCGCCGGTCACGGTGAGCATGACCGAGCCGCCCGCCGGAACGCTCGCCGTGTAGCTCGTGGCGTACGTGCCGACGTCGGCGCGCGCCCACAGGTCACGGACGGTCGCGGAGGCGTCGGTGAGACCCAGGTCCGACCAGCGGACGGTGATGTTCTGCGCGGAGGAGGTGCGGTTGAGCAGGACGGCGGCGCGCCTGCCGGTGCCGGCGAGGACCTTGCCGTAGACCTGCGCCCCGGTGGTGTCCTCGGCGACCTTGACGCCCTGGAGGCCGCGCGCGTCCTGGTCGACGGCGATGACCTCGGGGTTCTTGAGGGTGTTCGCCGTCTCGGTCGTCATCGTGGTGAGGTCGTTGCCGGCCAGGAGGGGGGCGCCGGAGATGGCCCACAGGTTCATGTGGGTGCGGTTCTGGGCGGCGGTGAAGCCGGTCATGCCGACCATCAGCATGTCCGGGTCGTTGTAGTAGCCGGTGTGCTGGGCCGTGGGGTGCAGGCCCTGGTCGAAGTTGGACAGCAGGTTCGTCATCGACGGCGAGTTGCCGTAGTAGACGATGTCGGTGCTGGTCCGGAACATCGGGGCGAGGCCGGGGGCCCAGTTCCAGGTGTTCTGGTAGCCCCAGTTGCAGATGGAGAGGGTGAGCGGGCGGCCGGTGGCGGCCGTCGCCTTCGTCACCGCCGAGCTGATCGCGGTGTACGTCGTCGCCGCGTCGAGGCCCTCGGCGTCGCCGCCGCACCAGTCGACCTTCACGAAGTCGAAGCCCCACTGCGAGAACTGGAGCATGTCCTGGTCGTAGTGGCCCTCGCTGCCGCTGCCCGGGGCGGCGGGGCGCCCGGTCGGGTAGTAGTAGCCGCAGCCGTCCTTGCCGGCGTCGGTGTAGATGCCGGCCTTGAGGCCCTTGCTGTGGATGTAGTCGGCGATGGCGCTCATGCCGCCGGGCCACTCGGACTCGTCGACGGTGATGTTGCCCGCGCTGTCGCGGGTGCCCTGCCACCAGCCCTCGTCGATGTTGATGTACTGGTAGCCGGCCGCCGGCAGGCCCGCGGCGACGAACGCGTCGACCTGCTGCTTGACGACGCTGTAGTCGATCTTCGCGGCGAAGCTGTTCCAGGAGGCCCAGCCCATCGGGGCGGTGGGCACGGAGATCTGGCGCGTGGTCGCGGCCCGGGCCGTGCCGGGCTGGACGAAGAGCAGGGCGGCGGTGGCCGTCAGTAGGAGGGCGAGGGCCCGTGCGGCGGCTGATCTCCAGCGCCGGGCGGGGCCCGAGCGGGGGGAGGGTGGGGGAAACATGCGGCGGCTCCGGGATACGAAATATCGAACGAGGGTCGATGAATCGAACGTATTGCGCGCCGAAAGTAGAACCGCCGGAGAGTGAAGTCAACGGCTGGGACAGAAGTGATGTGACCGCTCTCAAAGATGAAGTGGCCGCTTTCGTAGGGTCGTTCACCCTCACGGGGCTCCCCGCCGCCATACTGTCCGTCGTGCGAGTGGCGATCATGACGGCAGGCTCCCGGGGCGATGTCGCCCCCTTCACCGGACTGGGGCACGCGCTCGTGCGCGCGGGCCACGAGGTCACCCTGGTCACGCACGAGCGGTTCGCCCCGCTCGTGGCGGGTTCGGGGGTGGGCTTCCACGCGCTGCCGGTCGATCCGCGGGCCGAGCTGGAGTCCGAGCAGGGCCGGGGGCTGCATCGCAGCAGCACCGGCCCGGGAAAGCTGCTGCGGGTGGCCCGGATGGCGCGGACGTTGGTCGGGCAGATGACCGACGACCTCGTGAGCGCCGCCCGCGAAGCCGACGCGCTCCTGCTGGCGGCCTCGGTGGCGCCGCTGGGCCACACCATCGCCGCCGGGCTGTCCCTGCCGAGCCTCGGCCTCGCCCTCCAACCGGTCGCCCCCACCCGGGAGTTCGCGCCGCCGTTGCTGGGCGGCGGCTCCTGGGGAGCGGTCGGCAACCGGCTCGCCGGGCACGGCGTCGAGGCGGCCGTCGAGCAGATCTTCGCCCCCGTCCTGCCGGCCGTGCGGGCCCGGCTGGGCCTGCCCGCCGTCCGCCGTCCGGTCGCCGGCCTGCGGGCCCGGGAACGGCGCGGCCGGCCGGTGCTGCACGGCTTCAGCCCCCTGGTGGTGCCCCGGCCCCGGGACTGGCGGGCGGAACTGGGCGTCACCGGGTACTGGTGGCCCTACGACCGCGAGAGCCGACTCCCGCCCGCCCTGCGGGAGTTCCTCGACGCGGGGCCGCCGCCGGTCTTCGTGGGCCTGGGCAGCGCGACCGTGCCCGACCCGCGGCGGCTCAGCGCCGAGGTCGTCCGGGCGCTGCGGCGGGCGGGGCTGCGCGGGGTGATCCAGCGCGGCTGGGCGGGCCTCGCGGCCGACGGGGACGACATGCTGACCGTCGACGACGTGCCGCACTCGCTGCTCTTCCCGGAGACGGCCGCGGTGGTCCACCACTGCGGGGCGGGCACGACGGCGGCCGGGGTGCGGGCCGGGGTGCCCGCGGTGCCGGTGCCGATCCAGTTCGACGAGGGTTTCTGGGCGGACCGCCTGGTCGCCCTCGGAGTGGCCCCGGCCTCGGTGCCGCTGCGCCGGCTCACCGCCGACACCCTCGCCGACGCGCTCGCGCGGGTCACCCGGGAGACCGAATTCGCCTGGCGGGCCCAGGAGTTGGGCGTGCGGGTGCGAGAGGAGGACGGAACGGCACCGGTCGTGGAAGTGGTGGGGCGGCTCGCAGAGAGGTGACCGGCAGCCTCACTCGGCGTAGTGCGGGCAGGACCTGCGCGTGGTCTCGACGATCTCCCGCAGCTCGGGAGCGGGCACGTGCGGCAGCCCCCATGCCGCCCTGGTGTCGTCGAGGAGACGACGGGCACTGTGCGGCGAGAGGGAGAGTTCCCCCCGCACGACCGCCAGCCGCTCGAGACTTCCGTCCGGTCTGTACACGTGCGCCTGCGTACGGCGACGCTCGAACCCCGGCGCCGCGAACACATCGAGGAGAGTGACGCAGAAGTACGCGTAGGCGGCGGCCTCCTCCAGACGCTCCAGGGTGTCGGCGGGCAGGTCTGCCCGCAGTTCGGCGCCGCCAGGACCGTCCGCCCACCGCGCGAACCGGCCGATGTGCCCTCTCATCCTGTCGAGTTCGCACAGGCAGTCGGCGTGCAGGAATTCCGCCAGCCGCCTGGTCGAACCGAAGACCATGTCCGCGCTCCGGGTGGGCAGGGCGCCCTCCTTCACCCCGACTCTGAAGGCGTCGACCGTGTCCCGCATTGCGCGGGTGACGAGCCAGGCGGCGATGTTCCGCAATTCGACCTCCCCCCTGCTCTCGCGCAGCGACACCATCTCGCGGGAGTACCGGATCAGGTCCCGCGGCACACCACCGGCCAGGGCGTGGGCGAGCGCCACGAAGGGCTCCGAGAGACCGGCGGCGCGCTGGGCCAGGATCCGCTTCGACTCCTCCAACGAGCAGGGCCGCACATGGACGACGTCGTCGAACGTGCTGTCCGCGACATCGCGTCCGGGCAGTCCCCGCCGGACGAAGGACGCCCCCACGTCCTCCGAGACCGAGATCAGGAAGTGCACGCCGGTGACGCCCAGGATGGCCTTGATCTCCCCGAGGAACTCCAGCGCCTTGGCGGTGGTTCCGAGCCGGTCGATCTCGTCGATGGTGACCACCACGCGGCGTCTCTGCGGCCGCAGTTCCCCAGCCACCTCGGCCAGTGTGCGCCTCAACTGCTGGACGAGTTCGGGCAGGGTGAGAGGGGACGCGGTGAACGAGGTGCCGTAGGTGGATCCCAGGCTGAGCAGCCCACCTGCCGGGGCCCCGCTCGCCCCGTACGTCACGCTCTGGACCGTCTGGAGCCGATAGAGGTGCTCCCGGCACCGGCTGGCCAGGGTCGGCTCCCGCTTTCCGCGCTTCCACCGGGACGTGCTGATCATGACGGCACCCAGGGAGACCAGCGCCACTCGTTGCGACAGGTCCCATCCGAAGGCCGCATGCCGGATCCGGTCGTCGTTGAACGCCCCTACGAGCCCGAGGAGGAAGACCAGGACCGCGGCCCGCTCAGTGATGCCGTGCGCGTCTTCCCAGAAAGGCATGACCGCCACCCAGACCGCGATGAGGACGAGTGCCGCCACAACCGTCATCGTCGCGTAGTAGACGGCCGGTTCGTTGTGCCTCCACTCCTCGAACCAGGCGATCACCGGCCTCGGCGACCACGTGGTCACCAGACCCAGCACTGTCAGCAACCGGCCGACCGGGGCGAGAAGGGTCTTGCGCAGCACGTTCGTGAAGCCGCTGAACCGAAGCCTCCTGACATACTTCCAGACCAGGAAGCCGAGGACGACGGCCGCCAGGGCCCACCACGGCCGCCTGCCCTCCAAGACTGCCGCCAGACCGTCCCGCAGCCGCTCCGCCGCGTTGTCGCCCGCTCGCGCGACCGCTCCGAAATCGTGCACGACGAACTCGTGCACGGCAGCGAAGACACCCGTGACGAACAGCCCGAGTGCCAGCAGGCCGACGAAGAAACGCTGAGTGAGCGCCTGCACGGCTGCACCGAGCCTGCGCAGCCCTGAGCGCAGCGGGCTGAGGCGCCGGAACTCCGGAAAGCGGTACCCGTGGTCCCTCATGTACGTCTCGCACAGTTCGACGAAGAGCGCGGTGAGGAACTCCAGCGGGGCGTAGGAGGCGGGCGCCTGGACGGCGACCTTCAGGTCGTGCACGTCCGCGCACGAGGCGAGCAAGGTCGACTTCCCCGAACCACGCGGTCCGCACACGGCGATGGTGCCGTCGACCAGAGCGTCGAGCTTCCGCCGGATCTCCGCCGCCGCCTGGTTGTCGACCACATAACGCTGGTCCCGGTGGTCTCTGATGCCCTCGTACTCCGTGGCGACCAGCAGACACTCGGGATCCTCGCCGAGGAGATCCGAGACGACGTTGTGCACCACCGAGGGCAGGACGTCCCGCGCCGCGACGCGGGTGAACTCGGCGGTCTCCTGCCGCACCTCAAGCACCCGTCCGGCCCTGGCCGTCATCGCGAGGACGCATCCCAGGAAAGCCCGCACCCGGCCGCGGGACTCCGGCCGCCACAGGCTCCAGCCCAGAGCGCTCAGGGCGGCGCCGAGCCCGGCAGGCCACCAGCCGCTCCCGGTCGCGCACAGGACGACCAGAGCCGTCCCAGACAGGGCAGCCAAGACCAGAGGCAGGTCCCAGGTCAGACGGGGCAGCAGTCGCAGAACGCGGTCCTCAGCCCGGTCCCGCCCGGTGCACGCGTCCTCGTAGCGCCGCAGGGCTTCCCGGTACAGAGGCGCCGCACGGACCCGGGCGACGTTCTCCGGCAGCCGCATCGCCCGCCTGACGTCCTTCCGGAACGCGCCGGGGCGCCGGTCCAGGCGGCTCGCCACCCCAGCAGACGTCAGGGTCTCCTCCAGCGCCTGCGCGTAGGCCGCCCACTCCCCCTCGCCCTGAAGACCGGCCGCCGACAGTTCACGGTCCCCGTCGCCTTCACCGTCAGGGTCGGCCAGCGGCAGTTCCAGGTCCCCGTCGAACGCGCGCTCCCACTCGTCGTCCCCCGGTACCGGTTCAGGAGGAATGCCGTTCCCACCCTTCCGGCCGCAGTATCCCCAGCAGCTGTCGCACCAACTCGTCGACCACCTCGTCCAGAGTGGCCTCCACCCAGCCGGCGGTCCAGTCGTGCAGGAGGCCGTTGACGCTGCCGATGAACGCCGTGGCGGGGAGGCGGTAGTCGCGGGCGGCCGCCTCGCCGCGGTCCGCCGCGGCCATCGCCTCGCCGCAGATCAGCTCGATCCAGCGGGCGCGGCGGGCCAGGCGCTGTTCCTCCAGGCGGGGGCTGACGCCGACGATCTCGACGAAGGTGATGCGGATACGGCGGGGGTCGACGGTGACGTTGGCCGCGTAGGCGCGGAAGATCGCGGTGACGCGTTCGGCCAGCGGCAGTCCCTGCGCGCACGCGATGCCCGCCACGACCGCCGCCTCCGCCCAGTCGTTGACCCGGAGGTGCAGCGCCGCCAGGACGTCCTCGAGGCTGCAGAACTCCTCGTAGAACTGGCGGGTCGACAGGCCGGCCGCCTCGCTCAGCGAAGCGACCGTGGTGCCGCGGTAGCCGGGGGCGCCCCCGAACATCTCCAGCGCCGCGTCCAGGAACCTCCCGCGCCGCTCGGCCTGCCGCTGTTCGGCCGTCTTGCCGCCGTACCGGCCGGTAGGCGCCCTGAGCCTGCCCGTCACTGACCCTCCCTCGTCGCTCCGTGCTCCCCCGCCCCCGATTTTGTCGTGTACGGAATCTTGTCGCGCAGGGCACCCCTTCCTTACTCTCCAGTAAGGAAGGTCTGAACGCGAGCGTGTTCAGATTGGGGCAGGCGTGCGCGCGACCCTCCACGCTGCCCTCACACCCGCCACCCCCAAAGGAGAGAGCAGCCATGCCTGCCTTCAGATCCAGGCACCTTCGCTCCGTAGCCGCCGCCCTCGTCCTGACCGTCACCGCCCCCGCGACCGCCGCCACCGCCGCCACCGACTCCTCCAGCGCCGCCGCACTGCGCGAGGTGCTCTTCGTCGGCAACAACTGGGAGGGCACCGCGGACGTCATCAAGTCCAGCGGGGACTTCGCCAAGGTCGGCCGGATCAACGTGATCCCCGACAAGAGCGCCCGGATGGCGGAGATCAACGCCGACCCGATCAAGTGGATCTACTTCCAGGCCATCCGCAACGGTGTCGGCGAGGGCCACGACCAGTTCGTCGACGACATGTACACCACGCCGGACGGCGCGTCGGTCGTCGTCTCCCGGCCCAGTTTCGCCGACGTCGTCTCGATCGACCTGGCCACCGGGAACATCAACTGGCGTTTCCCGGTGTCCGGTTACCGCTCCGACCACATGGCCGTCTCACCGGACGGACTCCGGGTCGCGGTCTCCGCGTCGATCTCGAACACCGTGCACGTCCTGAACATCAACACCGGTAAACAGTTGGGCTCGTTCAAGACCGGCGACAAGCCGCACGAGAACATCTTCACCAAGGACGGCAAGTACATCTACAACATGTCGATCGGCGACGTGAACACCTCGCAGGACGCCCCGTGGCAGGACTTCACGAAGGGCGACCGGCGCATCACCGTCGTCGACGCGACCACCTACCAGCAGGTCAGAATCATCGACATGCGGGCGCGACTGAACGCGATCGGCCTCACGGACTACTCCGACGCCGTGCGCCCGGCGGTCTTCTCACCGGACGAGTCCAAGCTGTACTTCCAGGTCTCGTTCTTCAACGGCTTCTTCGAGTACGACCTCGCCACGGACCGGATCACCCGGACGAAGACCCTGCCGAAGAACCCGGCGACCAGCGACGACCGCACCACCTTCGTCAACGACTCGCGCCACCACGGCATCTCGATGAGTCCCGACGGCAGCAAGCTGTGCGTCGCGGGCACCATGGACGACTACGCGACGGTCGTCGACCGCACCACCCTCCAGGAAGGCCCGCTGGTCACCGCCTCCAAGCCCTACTGGGCCACGGTCAGCGGCGACGGGAAGAGCTGCGTCATCTCCGAGAGCGGCGCCGACCAGGTCACCGCGATCGACTTCGGCACCGGGCAGAAGGTCGTGTCGGTGCCGGTGGGCGACCATCCGCAGCGGGTCCGGATCGGCCATGTCGCGACCGACTGGACCGGTATGACCTCGAACTGACGGGTCCTCATGTGATCGGGGCGGGTGGCGGTCACCGCCGCCCGCCCCTGTGCCGTGCCCGGTGCGGCTACCCCACCTTCTGGGCCACCCAGGCCGCCAGCTCCGTGCGGGCCGCCGCCAGCAGGGTCGCGGACGGGGCGGTCGCGCCGTTGGTGACCAGGGCGTAGTGCACGGTCCCCGTGTCGGACGTGCTGAGCAGCAGGCGCCGGCTGCCGGTGCCGCCCGGTTCGACGGCGGCGGCGATCTTCGTGGTGGACGAGTAGGCGGGCGGGCCGTACACCGTGCCCAGGTCGGAGACGACCGTGGTGGCAGCGGTCGGGAAGGACGCGGGCAGGTGCAGCTCGGTGGGCGCGGCGCCGCCGCCGGAGCGCCACACGAGCACGCTGTACTGCCCGGAGCCGACCAGCGAGGCCACGTTCGGCAGGGTGCTGGGGACGGGGTTCCAGGTGAGGGTGGTGGAGCCGTCGCGGGAACGGTCCTCGTAGGTGAAGGCGACGGTCGTGCCGGAGGTCGCGCTCGGGTAGACCCGGTCGAGGAGCCGGGCGTCCTGACGGAGGGTCGCCGTGCCGCTGTCGTCCAGGCGGACGGCGGAAAGGTCCTCGTCGTTCCACGCGTCGCCCGTGGTAAGCAGTTTGTCGGCGTTGCCGTTCATCAGCTCGTGGTGGCGGCCGTTGTAGATGTCCCACTGCCACTGACTGCCGGAGAGGACCGAGCCGGAGGCAGCCGGGGTGGTCCACCAGGTCACGCCCTTCACCCGGGAGTCGAGAGCCTGGTACATCGCCTTCAGGACGGTCGGCGCCTTGCCCGCGGTGTTGCCGTTCAGCGGGTGGCCGAACTCGCTGACGACGGCCGTCGTCCCGGCCGCCGCGGCCCGGTCGCGGACGGTGCCGAAGTCGGTGACGTACTGGCCGTTCTCCGCGTTGCCCCACATCAGGATCCCGGAGATCGCCTTCTGGTCGTAGAAGTGGGTGTTGAAGACGTAGCGGGAGCCGAGCGTGCCCGCGTCGAGGAGACCGCCCTCCTCCTTGCTGACGTTGCCGTTCCAGAAGAGGTTCGGCTCGACGAAGGCGGGCTTGTCCGTCCAGCCGGCCGCGTCCATCCGGGCCCGGAACCTCACGTAGAACGGCCACAGGACGTCGCGTTCCCACGTGCGGCTGGCCTGGCCGGAGTCATAGGTGCCGGCGTACGGCTCGTTGTAGGGGTCGAAGCCGACGACGCCCGCGAACTGCTCGGCGGTCAGGTTCTGCTTGACGTATGCCATGGTCTGCTGCGCCATGGCGAGGAACGAGTCCTGGAGGCCGTAGGCGTTGTGCCAGAAGTCGTACTGGGCCTTCTTCACCGCGCCGTTCTGGGTGATGTTCTGGCCCCAGAGGAAGCAGATGCCGCAGGACTCGGCGGGGTAGCCGCCCAGGTCCACCGCCCACTGGGGAGCGCCGTCGCCGGTGTACCAACTGCCCTCGTTGAACAGGTAGCGGGAGTAGAGGTCCTGGTGGAAGTCGGGGTAGACCCGGATGCCGGCGTCGAGGAAGGCGCGCATCTGGGCGGTGGCGGCGGCCAGGTAGGTGGTGTCGTACTGGCCGCGCACCGGTTCGGCGTAGGCCCAGGAGAGCAGGAAGCGGACGGAGTTGCCGCCGCCGAGGGCGCGCAGGGCGGTCGCCGACTTCTTGGCGTCGGCGACCGAGGCGAAGGGCAGCCCGTTGTTCTCGGCGAGTTTGGTCTCGCCGGAGACGTTGTAGCCGCGCAGCACGACCTCGCGGCCGTTGCCGTCGACGAAGCGGCCGCCGGACACGGTGAGCGCCGTGCCGTCGAAGGAGAGGGAACCGGGGAGCGTGGCGGCGGTGGCGGCCGGGGAGCCCGCCACCGTGAGGAAGCCACAGAGTCCGCAGAGGACCACCAGGACAGCGAGCAGACGTGCCCGGATATTCGGCATGTCCACTACAGTCCGGTGATTTCCAGACACCGTCAATACCTTCTGACCCCCGAGTAAGTTCATGCTCCGTCAGCCACCGGGCCCGTCCCGTTCAACAGGACTCCTCACTGGTCAACGGATTACCGTTCAATCGTGCGCGAGATTCTCCCGGTGTTGAGTGGGTGGTACGCCGCTGGTGAGCCGTTCGGGCTCGCCACCGTCGTCGCCGTCAGCCGCAGCGCGCCGCGCGATCCGGGCGCGGCGATGGCTGTGGGGCCGGCCGACGAGGTGGTGGGCGGTGTCTCCGGGGGCTGTGTGGAGGGCGCGGTGTTCGAGCTGGCCCAGGAGGTGGTGGCCGACGGGGCGGCCCGGCTGGAGACCTTCGGGTACAGCGCCGAGGACGCCTTCGCCGTCGGTCTGACCTGCGGCGGCGAGATCACGGTGCTCGTGCGTCCCGTCACGCCCGGCCTCGACCCGTCCTTCGGCGCCGTCGCGGAGTCGGTGGCCGCGGGCGAACCGGTGACCGTGGCCACGGTCACCGACGGGCCCGCACCGCGCGGGGCCGCTCTCGCCGTCTGGCCGGACCGGACCTCGGGCACCCTGGGCGCGGACGGGCTGGACGCCGCCGTCACGGCCGACGCGCGCGGCGAACTCGCCCTCGGCGTCACCGGCCTTCGGCACTACGGGCCGCGCGGTGAGCGGCGGGAGGACGCCGTCTCGGTGTTCCTGCACTCCTTCGCGCCGCCGCCGCGGATGCTGGTGTTCGGCGCGATCGACTACGCGGCCGCCGTGGCCCGCATCGGCGACTTCCTCGGCTACCGGGTCACCGTGTGCGACGCCCGCCCGGTCTTCGCCACCCCCGAACGCTTCCCGCCGGGCGTCGAGGTGATCGTCGACTGGCCGCACCGGTATCTGCGGGGCACGGACACCGACGGGCGCACGGTGATCTGCGCCCTCACCCACGACCCGAAGTTCGACGTGCCGCTGCTGGAGGTGGCGCTGCGCGGGCCCGCCGCGTACATCGGGGCCATGGGCAGCCGCCGCACCCACGACGAACGGCGGGCGCGACTCGTCGAGGCCGGGCTGACCGACCGTGAGCTGTCCCGGCTGCGCTCACCGGTCGGGCTGGACCTCGGGGCCCGCACGCCCGAGGAGGTCGCCGTGTCGGTGGCCGCCGAGATCGTCGCGCTGCGCTGGGGCGGCAGCGGCGCCCCGCTGACGGCCACGGCGGGGACCATCCACCACTGACGGAGAAGTCTCGTCGGGGACCGGCAGCGACCCGGCCGGCGCCCAGCCCCGGGCGCGCGCCCAGGTGGCGTCGTCGGCGCCGACCGCCTCCCGGAACACCGTGCACGGCGGGAAAGACTTCCGGGCGAGCTGGAGATCCACGGTCGGGTCGGCCACCGCCAGGGCGCCGAAGCGAGCGGCGTCGAGTTCCACCGAATCAAGCGGGTGTAGGACGCGTGGAGAGGGGTAGGCGGCCAGATGGACAGGCATGCATGTCCTCCCTTCGTCTCGCAAGGGAAGGAGGTCTGTGGAAGCAACGCACACTCGCAAGTTCCGGGCCGCCCCCGAGCCCACTCGGCCGGGGCGGCCCGGTCCTCGAGTCCGCCGTCCTGTGTCCGCAGTCCTGTGTCCGCAGTCCTATGACAGCCGGTGCAGGACGACGTCCGTGAGCCGGCCGTCGGCGGCGGTGGCGGTCAGGTAGGTGCGGTGCGGCTGACGGCGGCGGTCGGTCGGGGAGCCCGGGTTGAGCAGCCGCAGTCCGCCCGGGGCCGTGGTGTCCCAGGGGATGTGGCTGTGGCCGAAGACGAGGACGTCCAGGTCGGGGAAGCGGGCGGCGCACCGGGCCTCCCGGCCCTGGGCGGGGCCGGTCTCGTGGACGACGCCGAAGCGCAGCCCGCCCGGTTCGGCGTAGGCGATCTCGGGCAGTCGGGCGCGCAGGTCGGGCCCGTCGTTGTTGCCGTACACGCCGAGGACCGCCCGGCTGCGGCTCTCCAGCAGGTCGAGGGTGGCCGTGTCGACCCAGTCCCCCGCGTGGATCACGAGGTCCGCGCGCGGCAGCTCGTCGAGGAGCGGGTCGGGGAGCGCCTTGGCGCGCCGGGGGAGGTGGGTGTCGGACATCAGAAGAAGGCGCACGGCGTCAGACTACGGACAGGTGAGGGGCCGTCGGCGGGGTTAGCATCGGGCCACGCGCACCCGCCGCCCCGCGCACGGCAGAGCGATCCAGCAAGGGGGCCAGGAGCCCGATGCCGGTCAAGGTCAGCGTCATCGTCCCCGTCCACAACCCCGGTCCCGGTCTCGAGGACTGCGTCGCCTCGCTGCTGCGGCAGTCGCTCCCGCCGGACGAGTACGAGATCGTCTTCGTCGACGACGGCTCCACCGACGCCACCCCGGCCCGGCTCGACGCGCTCGCCGCCGAACACCCCCGGGTCCGGGTGATCCACGAGGAGTACTCCGGCTGGGCGGGCAAGCCGCGCAACGTCGGCATCGACGCCGCCCGCGGCGAGTACGTCATGTTCGTCGACACCGACGACCATCTCGGCGACGAGGCCCTGGAGCGGATGTACGGCTACGGGGTCGCCAACGACGCGGACGTGGTCGTCGGTAAGACGGCCGGCCGGGGGCGCAGGGTGCCGGTGGAGCTGTTCCGCACGAACCGGCCGCACGCGACCGTCGAGAACGCGCCGCTCATCGACAGTCTCACCCCGCACAAGATGGTCCGCCGGGCGTTCCTGGTGCGCACCGGGCTGCGCTTCCCCGAGGGGCGGCGCCGGCTGGAGGACCATGTCTTCGTCACCGAGGCCTATCTGCGCGCGGACAACGTCTCCGTGCTCGCCGACTACGTCTGCTACTACCACGTCAGACGGGACGACGCCGGGACCGCGAGCCCGCGGCCGTTCGACCCGGCGGGGTACTTCAAGAACCTGCGGGAGGCCCTCGACGTCGTCGAGCGGTACACCGAGCCGGGGCCGCTGCGCGATCGGCTGTTCCGGCGGTGGCTGCGCGTGGAGATGGTCGAGCGGCTGCGCGGGAGGCGCTTCCTGGACCTGCCCGAGGACTACCGCAGGGAGCTGTTCGAGGAGATCCACTCGGTGGTCGTCGAGCGGTTCGGGCCCGGTGTCGCGGCGCCGCTGCAACCGACCCGGCGGGTGGTCGCCGCGCTGGCCGCCGAGGCGCGCTACGACGACGTCGTCGCGTTCGCGCAATGGGAGTCGGGCGTCGCGCTCGCCGTCGACCCGCAGGACGTCGAGTGGCGCGACGGCGTGCTGCGGATCTCCTTCACCGCCGAGCTGATGCACGACGGCGGGCCGATGACGTTCCCGTCGGCCGGGGGCTCCCCGCGGTGGCCGCCGCACGACGTCGCCGAGGCGGTGCGATGGCTCGGCGCGGACACCGTGGGCCGGTTCGACCGGGCCGTGCCCGACCTGCTGCTGCGCGAGCGGGCCAGCTCGGCGCAGTACTTCCAGCCGGCGGAGGTGGTCCGGGAGACGGTTCCGGCCGGGGACGGCAGCCGGGTGCGGCTCGTGCTGCGGGCGACGGCCACGGTCGACCCCGCCACCGCGGTCAGCGGCAGCCCGGCCGGCGAGGGCCTGTGGGACGTGTGGGTCCGCATGGGCCTCGGCGGCTGGACCAAGGAGCTGCGGCTGGGACCGGCGCCCCGCCACGGCCACGGCCGTCCCGCCCCGCCCGCCGGGGTCGTCGGGGGCCGCGTGGTGCTGCCCTACTGGACCGACCGGCACGCGAGCCTCGCGCTGGACGTCGGTCACGCGAGCGGGCGGCTGGGCCTCGGCCGCGTCTCGGCCGGGGACGTCACCGTCGCCGAGGACCGGCTCCGGATCGTCCTGCCCCTGCACGTGCCCGAGGCCGGCGCCGCGCTGCTGCGGCTGACGGGGGCGCGGTCCGGCGACTCCCGCGAGATCTTCGGGACGCTCGCGCCGGGCGGACGGTTCGCGGCCGTCCTGCCGCTCGACGACCTGACCGGCGGGACCTGGCTGACGACGGTGTGCCTCACCCCGGGCGCGCCCGGGACGCGCTTCCATCCGCTGCCCTTCGCACTGCACGTCGACGCGGACGGCGTCCTGGTGGTGCCGGCGCCCCAGCCCGGCAGCGCCCGGCGAACGGCCCGCCGGGTACGTCGGGCGCTGTACCGGGCGCTCGGCAGGATCACGGCACGAGGGAGGTGACCGGTCGTCTCACGGCGTCCGCGTGCCTCGGTTCAGGGGTTCCCACCGATGAAGCCGGCGGCCCCGGTGACGAGGAGGCTCATGAGGGGATCCGTGCCCTGCCGTGGTCATCGGGGTCCAGCGGCAGTTCGCTCCACACCTGTTTGCCGCCGCTGACCGGCACCGTCCCCCAGGTGTCGGACATGGCCTCCACGAGGAGGATGCCGCGGCCGCCGGTGGCCTCCCAGCCCAGGTCGGTCGGCTTCACGGGGCTGCGGGGCGAGGCGTCGGTCACGGCGACGCGCAGCCGTCGGCCGATCAGGGTGAGGTCGAGGCGGACCGGGCCGTCGGTGTGCACCAGGGCGTTGGTGACCAGTTCGGAGACGACGAGGAGGGCCGCGTCCATCGCCGTGTCGGTGATGCCCCAGGCGCGCAGGGTGCGGCGGGAGAAGCGGCGGGCGTGCCGGGCCGCCTCGGGCACGCGCCACACCGTCCAGCCCTCGCGCAGGGGTTTGACGGCCATGCCGTCGTAGCGGATCAGGAGCAGGGCGACGTCGTCGCCGCGGTGGGCGTGGCCGAGGAGGTTGTCCGCGACGAGGCCGAGGTGGGCGGGGTCGGCGGCGGACAGGGCGCGGGCCAGGCGGTCCAGGCCGGTGTCGATGTCCAGGTCGGCGGACTCCACCAGCCCGTCCGTGGTCAGCGCGATGACGGTGCCCGGGGCCAGCCGCAGCGGGGTCATCGGGAACTCGGCCTGGGTCAGGACGCCGAGGGGCGGGCCGCCGTCGGTCTCGGCGATGTCGGTCGAGCCGTCGGGGTGGCGCAGTACGGGCGGCGGATGACCGGCCCGTACGCACCAGGCGGTGCCCTCCTCCATGTCGACGTCGACGAAGCAGCAGGTGACGAACAGGTCGGTCTCCAGCTCCAGCAGGAGCCGGTTGGCGTGCGAGACGACGACGTCCGGCGGGTGGCCCTCGGCGGCGTAGGCGCGCAGGGCCGTGCGCATCTGGCCCATGAGGGTGGCGGCGGCCGCGCTGTGTCCCTGGACGTCGCCGATGACGAGCGCGACATGGTGGTCGGGCAGCGGGATCACGTCGTACCAGTCGCCGCCGACGTCGAGTCCGGCGGTGGCCGGCAGGTAACGGGCGACCGCGACCGCGCCGGCGAGTCTGGGCAGTCGGCGCGGGAGCAGCTGGCGCTGGAGCATGCCGACGAGCTCGTGCTCGGCGTCGAAGGCGTGGGCACGCATCAGGGCCTGTCCGGTGAGTGCGGCGGAGGCGGTGAGCAGGGCGCGTTCGTCGGGGCCGAACTCGTGCGGCTCGTCCCAGCCGATGAGACAGGCGCCCGCCATGCGTCCCCCGGCGGACAGCGGGAGCACGGCGAGGCCGCCCGGTCCGACCTCGGCGAGGGCCGGTTCCAGGGCGGTGCCGGCGGGCCAGATCCGGGCCCGGCCCTCGCGCAGGGCGGCGGCGAGGGTGGGCATGGCCCGCACGGGCGCGTCGGGCCACTCGGAGCGCCACTCCTGCTGCCACAGCTCGGGCCAGGACTCGGGTTCGGGCGGGTCGAGGACGGTGACCACGAGCCGTTCGTTCTCCAGTTCGGCCAGCGCGATGCGGTCGGCCCGCAGCGGCCCCCGCAGCGAGGCGACGACGGCCTGGCTGACGTCGCGGACCGTGCCGGCGGTGGCGAGCGCGGCGGCCAGCCGCTGGACCCGGGCGACGTCGGTGACCTCGTCGCGCAGGGTGGCGGCGTCGGCGACGGTGCCGACGAGCCGTGCCGGGCGGCCGTCGCGGCCGGGCAGCAGCCGGCCGCGCAGCCTGAGCCACTTCGGCGGCCCGGTGGGCTGGAGCACCCGGAACTCCAGCTCGCGTTCGCCGATCGACATGTGGTCGGCCTCGACGACGGACATCAGCGAGGGCAGGTCCTCCGGGACGGCGAGCCCGAGCAGGGTCTCCACCCGGCCGTCGAACTCGGCCCGGGTCAGCGGGAACAGTTCCAGGATCTCGTCGCCGACCTCGACGCGGCCGGTGTCCATGGCCAGGCTGAAGGCGTTGGCGCGCAGTTCCTCCCCCTCCACGGGAGCGGCGGCCGGGGCGGGCAGCACGACGGCCTCGGCGACGAGTTCCAGACACAAGCGGTCGTCGGCGTCGAACCCGCCGGGCCGCTCGCCGACCGCGAGCAGACAGCCGCTCGCACCGCCCCGGACGGGCAGGGCGGCGAGGTGGACGTCACGGGCGGGCATCCGCCGCGACTCCGCGCAGTCGGCGAGCTCCGCCGGGCCGAGCCACACCGGCCGCCCGGTGCGACAGGCGTCGGCGGCGGGCGAACGGCCGTCCAGCGGATAGCTCTCGCGCAGCCCGTACAGGGTCCTGGGGACTCCGGCCGACTCGACGATACGGAGCAGTTCGCCGTCCTCGCCCGGCGTGTAGACGGCGACGAGGGCCGCGCCCGCGAAGACGAGCGCCTGTTCGAGCGTACGGCGCACCCGTTCGGGCGAGGCGGGATCGGCGGTGATCGTCTTGAGGGCGATCTCGGCACGCCGAGGTCCCGTTCCGCGCTCCCCGGCACCCTCACTGACCACGTCCGCAATTACAGCGCCAAAGGGGCCTGTGCGCAGCCCCTGCGCCGGTTTCGCGGAGGTCGGCGGGAGGGGGCGCGCGGCACGTTGCGGGCGGGCGGACCGCTCGCCGTGCGCGCCGGGCCGCAAGGGGGCAGATTTGGAGCCCGGGACCCGCGCTGCGCCGGGCGAGGAGGTGGTCACCGTGCCGGAGGAGCCGTCCGGGCAGGCCCCGGCGGCCGTATGGGCGCCGGTCGGCCGCCCGCTGCTCTCCCTGGCACTGACGTCGATGATGGACGACGTCGGGGCCCACTCCGGTGCCGTCTACCTGCGGCGGGGCGAGGAGCCGGTGCTGGAGATGGCGGTGGTGGCGGGGCTCCCGCGGTCCTTCGCCGCGCCCTGGGAGCGGGTGGGGCTGAGCGCGCCGATCCCCGTCGCCGAGGCGGCGCGCGAACGCCGGCTGGTGTGGGTGGGCGGCGAGGAGGACATGGCCCGCCGCTATCCGCGGATCGCCGTCGTCCTGCCGTATCCGTTCGCGCTGGCCGCGCTGCCGGTGGCGACCGGCTCCCGGGTGTACGGGTCCGTCTTCGTCACCTGGCCGGGCTCCCACCCCACGGAGCTGTCCGAGCGGGAGCGTCAGGAGCTGACGGCGGCCTGCGACCGGCTCGCGCTGCGGCTGGAGCGCGCGGCGGCGCAGAACCTGTCGCTGCGCGCCGAGGCCGATGTGGTGGACGCGGGGCCGCTGAGCGGGATCGCCGACACGCTCGGCACGCTGGAGGCGGCGCGGATGGTGGCCCGGCTGCCGTACGGGCTGTGCTCGCTGGATCTGAGCGGGCGGGTGGGCTTCGCCAACGCGGCCGCCGCCGATCTGCTCGGCGTCCCGGTGAGCCGGCTGCTGGGCTCGCAGCTGTGGGCGACCCTGCCGTGGCTCAACGACCCCATGTACGAGGAGCGCTACCGGGCCGCGCTGATCAGCCAGAACGCCACCTCGTTCGTGGCGCTGCGCCCGCCCTCGCAGTGGCTGTCGTTCCGGATGTATCCGAGCACCACCGGGCTCAGCGTGCGGATCAGCCGGGCCCGGGCCGTGTCGGAGATGGGCCCGGCCGATCCCCGGTCGGGGGACGCGCCGACCCGGCTGGTGTCGATGTCGCAGGCGCTGAGCCTGGCCGGGGCGCTCACCGAGACGGTGAGCGTGCAGGACGTGGTGGCGCTGGTCGCGGACGAGATCGCGCCGGCGGTGGGCAGTCAGGCCCTGGCGCTGCTCGGTGCGCGGGCCGGCCGGCTGCATGTGCTCGGGCACCACGGGTATCCCGATCCGCACACGGTGGAGCAGTTCGACGGAATGCCGCTGAGCGAGCCGAACCCGGGCGGACACGCCGTCACCCACGGCGTCCCGGCGTTCTTCGAGTCCTGGGAGCAGCTGAAGCACCTGTATCCGGCCCGGCACGCCGGCCGGGACGGCTTCGCCGCCTGGGCGTTCCTGCCGCTGATCGCCTCCGGCCGGCCGGTCGGCGCCTGTGTGCTGGCCTACACCGAACCGCACGCGTTCTCCACGCACGAGCGCGCGGTGCTCACCAGCCTGGCCGGGCTGATCGCGCAGGCCCTGGACCGGGCCCTGCTGTACGACGTCAAGCACAAGCTGGCGCACGGGCTGCAGGCGGCGCTGCTGCCGCACTCGCTGCCGTCGCTGCCCGGCATCGAGGCGACCGCCCGCTATCTGCCGGCCACCCGGGGGATGGAGATCGGCGGGGACTTCTACGACCTGGTGCCCTCGCCGCCGCTGCCGACGGCCGTGATCGGGGACGTCCAGGGGCACAACGTGACCGCGGCCGGGCTGATGGGGCAGATCCGCACGGCCGTGCGCGCGTACACGACGGTGGGTCAGGAGCCCGCGGAGGTGATGCGCAGCACCAACCGGCTGCTGATCGACCTCGGTTCGGAGCTGTTCGCCAGCTGCCTCTACCTGCGGCTCGACCCGGCCCGCGGGCGGGCGGTCATGGCCCGGGCCGGGCATCCGCCACCGCTGTTGCGCCGGGCGGACGGCCGGGTGCGCGTCCTGGATCTCGCAGGCGGCCCGCTGCTGGGCATCGACGAGTCGGCGACGTATCCGACGACGGAGGTCGAGCTCTCCCCCGGCTGTGTCCTCGCCCTCTACACGGACGGGCTCATCGAGACGCCGGGGGTGGACATCGAGGACGCGGTCGCCCAGCTGGGCACGCGGCTCGGCGAGGCCGGGGACCGTCCGCTGGAGGAGCTGGCCGACGAGCTGGTGGGGCACTACGCGGCGGCGGAGGAACGGATCGACGACGTGGCACTGCTGTTGCTGCGGGCGTCGCCGCCCGGGGGGTGAGGCGGAAAGCACGACGGTCCGGCCCTCCCGCCGGAGGGCCGGACCGTTCGACCGTGCATCTGATCAGTGGTGGTGATCAGTCGGTGATCAGTCGGTGATCAGCGATCAGTGGGTCTCGGTGCCCTGGGCGCCCTCTTCGAGGCCCGACTGCTCCTCGTTGCCGGCACCCTGCTGGTCGCCCGCGCCCGCCTTCTCGCCGCCGGCGTCCTGGCCGTTGTCCTGGCCGTTGTCCTGGCCGTTGTTCTGACCGTTGTTCTGACCGTTGTCCTGGCCGTTGTTCTGGTCGCCCGCGCCCGCTTCCTCGCCGCCGACCGCGTCACCGCCGGCGCCCGCTTCCTCGCCGCCGCCGACAATGGCCTCGCCCGTGTTGTCGTCGATGCCGTCACCGTTCTCGTCCACGGCACCGGCGCCCGCCTCTTCGCCGCCGACCTCGTCACCGGCGCCGAGTCCGCCGTCGCCGAGGGTCGCGCCGACCGCCTCCAGGGCGGTGGTCACCGGCTGGAAGAACGTCTCGCCGCCGACGGTGCAGTCGCCGCTGCCGCCCGAGGTCAGACCGATCGCCTGGCCCTCCTGGGTGAAGAGCGAGCCGCCGCTGTCGCCGGGCTCGGCGCAGACGTCCGTCTGGATGAGGCCCGTGACGGTGCCCTCGGGGTAGTTGACGGTGGCGTCGAGGGCCAGAACCTGACCGTCCTTGAGACCGGTGGTGCTGCCCATGCGGAAGACCTGGGTGCCGACGGTCGCCTCGGCGGCCTCCGTGATCTGGACGGTCTGGTCGCCGAGGTTGACCTCGCTCGCGGCCACCGTGGCCGGGTCGTCGTACTTCACAAGCGCGAAGTCTCCGTCGCCGGGGAAGGTCGCCTGGTCGACGGTGGCGATGGGCTCGCCGTCCTCCGTGTCGGACCACTGCTCGGCCGCGACACCGCAGTGACCGGCCGTCAGGAAGGCCGGGGAACCGTCGCCCGCCGTCACGTTGAAGCCGAGGGAGCAGCGCGCTCCGCCGCCGAATATCGCGTCGCCGCCGGCCACCTTGGTGGTGAGGGTGCCGGCCGACTTCTGGATCGTCGCCATGCCCGAACCGAGGGTCTTCACGGTCGACTCGAGCTGGTCCCACTTGGTGCCGGTGACCGTGGAGTCGGCGGTGACGAGGATCTTGTTCGTCTTGGGATCGACACCCCAGGCGGTGCCCGGAATGGTCGCGTCCTTCTTCAGCGTCGCCGCGGCCGCCTCGAGTTCGGCCGTGCTGTTGTCGACCTGGCGGATCTTGGCGCCGGCCTTCTTGGCCTGCACGATGACCTGGTTCTCGTCACCGTCGATGTTGATGTCGTCGCCCTCGACGTTGATGACGTTGACGACCAGTTGCTGGCCCTCGCTGTCGTAGTACGAACCGGCGAAGGCGTCACCGAGCAGCTCGGCGAGCTGCGAGGCCAGGTCCGAGGCGTCGCCCGCCTTCAGGGTCTTCACCGCGGCGGCGTTGTTGGAACCGCCGTCCTGGGAGGCGTTGGCCTGGGGAAGCAGGATGGCCGCCGCTCCGAGCGCCGCCACACCGCCTGCCGCGATGATGACCTTGCGCTTCGTAACTCGCTTGTGACTCAAAAAACTCGACCTCCTGGGGGACGGGGTCTGCTGCCGGCGTCCGGCAGCTCCGTACAGCGGCGCCTGGTTGGTCATGGGTACGCAGGAGGCGTGTGGTGCGTTCAATCGCGTTTGCCAACTTCCTTTGCGAAACGCTGAATCGGCCATGACCCGCGCCCGACCCGGCGACCGGGCGGACAACCGCCCAAATGGCGATGACGGCCCCCTAAACCTCTTGCCTGCGAGCCTTCGAACTGAGGAAGACGGTCCGGCAGCCGACCTCGTTCCCGCGTGTGGTGATCGATTCGGATGGCCGGATCTCGCCCATGATCACTCGGCACTCGCTCGGCAATCGCTCGGCAATCGCTCGGTACTCACGTCGGCGGTCACGGACTTCGGCCGTCGGACGGCGGCGCCGAGCACTCCCGAACCCACACCGTCCGTAGCCGGTCGGCGACGATCCGTTCAGATCACGGCGTCGAATCCGTGTTTCAGAGAATCTGCACATCGAATGCCCAAGCAGGTCACTGCAAGCGGGGGTTCTGCACAACTCGGCGACGCCTGCCACGCCATTGGGGCGGGAGTGTCGGATTCGCCGCGAGGGCGCAGCACGCTCATCCGAGCGAATCCGTCCCGAGGTGTGAAGAAGTCGCCGACAAGCCGTGGTCGGGCCTGCACGGTTTAACACTCCTGTGACGCAAGTGCCCAGGTGGGACAGGGGTTTGATTGGAAGCCCCGGCCGCGGACCTGCTTTGATCCATCGCACCGCAGGGCCGTCGGGGCCTCCCGGAAACGGGTGTCCGGCGCTCTCGGCCGCGGCCGTCGTCTGTCCCCAGAGGGGGCCGCTCCCCCCTTATGAGATATCCATGTGAAGGGAAGTTCCACCATGAACTCCACCCCCCAGGTTGAGACCGTCGAGATCTCCGACGCCGAGCTGGACAACGTCTCCGGCGGTCTGTCCCTGAACGCCCTCGGCACCGTCACCGGCCTGGTGGACGGCATCGCCCCGGTCTCCGGCCTGGTCGACACGGTCGTCGGCACCGTCACGGGTGTCACCGGCCTGAACACCGCCCCGGTCACCAACCTGGTCGCCGGTCTCTGATCGCGCCCTTTGTGACTCCTTGAGTCCCGGAGCCGTCACCCGGCTCCGGGACTCATCGGTGCTCTGAAACTCCCGAGGGAAGTCCCGTGCAGTTCCGCCAACAGGCCCTCGCCAAGCTCCAGTCGCCGGAGGAACTCGACCTGCCGGTGCGGTTCGCGCGCCCGCAGGGCTGGCTGGTGCTGTCCGTGACCGTGGTCGTCATGGCGGCCGCGTCCGTGTGGGCGGTGACCGGTTCGGTCGCGTCCACGGTGAGCGCGCCCGCCGTCCTCACCCACGGCGAGGGCAGTTACGTCCTCCAGAGCCCGGCCGCGGGCCAGGTCACGGCGGTCCTCGCCAAGGAGGGCCAACGGCTGCCCGCCGACTCCCCCGTGCTGAAGGTGCGCACGGCCGACGGCGACGCCGTGGTGCGGACGGTCGCCGCGGGCCGGATCACCGCGCTCGCCGCCACGATCGGGCAGATCATCGCCACCGGAGCGAACGTGGCCGCCGTGGAGAAGGTCGCGGACGCCGACGACCCGCTGTACGCGACGGTGTACGTGCCCGCGGAGAACGCCGCGTCGATCCCCGAGGACGCGGCCGTCGATCTGACCGTGCAGACCGTGCCGTCCCAGGAGTACGGGGTGCTGCGCGGCCATGTGAAGTCCGTGGACCGCACGGCCCAGTCGGCGCAGCAGATCGCCGCGTTCCTCGGCGACAGCCAGCTGGGCGGGCAGTTCACGAAGGACGGCCGCCCGGTCGCGGTCCTGGTCCGCCTGGACAAGTCGTCCGGGACGAAGAGCGGCTACAAGTGGTCGTCGGCGGAGGGACCGCCGTTCGCGCTCACCTCCATGACCATGGCCACCGGTTCGATCCGGCTGGCCGACCAGCGTCCCGTCGATTGGCTGCTCCCGTGACGACGACCGAGCAGACCCGCAGTCGCCGGAAGGCCGCGCCGCCCCGGCGCACCGTGCCCAAGAGCCGGGTGAAGACGGTCCGCACGCCCACCGTGCTCCAGATGGAGGCCGTGGAGTGCGGGGCCGCGTCCCTCGCCATGGTCCTCGGCCACTACGGCCGGCACATCCCGCTGGAGGAGCTGCGCATCGCGTGCGGTGTCTCCCGCGACGGCTCGCGCGCCAGCAACCTGCTCAAGGCGGCCCGCAGTTACGGCCTGACGGCCAAGGGCATGCAGATGGACCTCGCGGCCCTCGCGCAGGTGAAGTCGCCCGCGATCCTCTTCTGGGAGTTCAACCACTACGTCGTCTACGAGGGCCTCGGCCGGCGCTTCGGCCGCCGGGGCGTGTACATCAACGACCCCGGCAAGGGCCGGCGGTTCGTGCCGATGGAGGACTTCGACGGCAGCTTCACCGGGGTCGTGCTGGTGCTGGAGCCGGGCGAGGCCTTCGAGCGGGGCGGGCGCAAGCCGGGGGTGCTGGGCGCGATGCCGGCCCGGCTGCGCGGCACCGCGGGCACCATGCCGGCGGCCGTGCTGGCGAGTCTGCTGCTGGTCCTGGTGGGCGCGGCCGTGCCGGCGCTGAGCCGGACCTACATCGACATGTTCCTGATCGGCGGACAGACCTCGCTGCTGGAGGTGCTGTTCGTGTCGATGGGCACCTGTGTGGCGCTCACGGTCGCCCTGACCTGGCTCCAGCAGGCCAACCTGCACCACGGCCGGATCATCTCCTCGACCCTGTCCAGCGCCCGCTTCCTGCGGCATCTGCTGCGGCTGCCGGTGACCTTCTTCTCCCAGCGCAGCCCGGCCGACCTGGTCCAGCGGCTCCAGTCGAACGACGCGGTCGCCGAGACCCTGTCCCGCGACCTCGCCTCGGCCGGCGTGGACGCGGTGGTCGTCGTCCTCTACGCGGTCCTCCTCTACACCTACGACCCGCAGTTGACGTATGTCGGCATCGGTGTGGCCCTGCTCAACATCGTCGCCATGCGGATCGTCATCCGGATGCGCGCGACCCGTACGGCGAAGCTGCGCGCGGACAACGCGCGGCTGACCAACACGGCCTACACCGGGCTGCAGTTGATCGAGACGATGAAGGCGACCGGCGGCGAGGACGGCTACTTCCGCAAGTGGGCCGGGCAGCACGCCACCACGCTGGAGGAGCAGCAGCGGCTCGGGGTGCCGAGCGCCTGGCTGGGCGTGGTCGCGCCGACGCTCGCCTCGCTCAACAGCGCGCTGATCCTGTGGATCGGCGGCATGCGGGCGATCGAGGGCCATGTCTCGGTCGGTCTGCTGGTCGCCTTCCAGGCCCTGGTCACCCGCTTCACCGCGCCGCTGACCCGGCTGAACGGCGTCGCGGGCCGGATCCAGGACTTCGCGGCGGACGTGGCCCGGCTGAAGGACGTGGAGAACTTCCGCGCCGACCCGCTCTACGACCGTCGCGGCGGCGCCGACTCCACCCGCCGGCTCCAGGGGCATGTCGAGCTGGAGAACATCGCCTTCGGCTACAGCCCGCTGGACAAACCGCTGCTGACCGGCTTCGACCTGACCGTGGGCCCGGGTCAGCAGGTGGCGCTGGTCGGCGGCTCGGGCAGCGGCAAGTCGACGGTGTCCCGGCTGATCTCGGGCCTGTACGCGCCGTGGGAGGGCGTGATCCGCATCGACGGGCAGCGGCTGGAGGACATCCCGCGCGGGGCCCTCGCCTCCTCGGTCTCCTTCGTCGACCAGGAGGTGTTCCTCTTCGAGGGCTCGGTCCGCGACAACGTGGCGCTGTGGGATCCGTCGATCCCGGACGACGCGGTCGTCGAGGCGTTGCGCGACGCGGCGCTCTACGACGCCGTCCTGCGGCGGCCCGGCGGCATCCACAGCAAGGTGGAGCAGGACGGCCGCAACTTCTCCGGCGGGCAGCGCCAACGCCTGGAGATCGCCCGGGCGTTGGTGCGTCGGCCGAGCATCCTGGTGCTGGACGAGGTGACCAGCGCGCTGGACGCGGAGACCGAGCAGGCGGTGATGGACAACCTGCGCCGGCGCGGCTGCGCGTGTGTGGTGATCGCGCACCGGCTGAGCACGGTACGGGACAGCGACGAGATCGTCGTGCTCCAGCACGGCACGGTCGTGGAGCGCGGGCGGCACGAGGAACTGGTGGCGCGCGGCGGCTCGTACGCGGCCCTGGTCAGGGAGCGTTGAGATGACGACCGTGGACGAAGGCGGCGTCGACGTCGTGCTCGCCGCACTGGGTCAGCTGGGCTCGCGGATCGACTGCGCGGGCTTCGGCCGCCTCGATCTGGCGGGCCCGCAGGTGCTGTGGCTGGTCGCGTCGGGCGCGCTGGACCTGTTCGCGGTGGACGCCGAACAGCAGGGCCACTGGCACCACTTGGGCCGTCTGGAGGCGGGCGCGCTGCTGCTCGGTCCGGTCACCGGCCCGCAACACACGCTGGTGGCACGTCCGTTGCGGGACTGTGTCGTGCACCGCATCGGCCTGCGCGAGCTGTACCAGCCCGCGAACACCCAGACCTGGTCCTACGACGAGTACGGCAACCCCCAGTACGTGCCGCCGACTTCGAGCCCCCTGGAGTACGCGCTCGCCCTCGGGGTCGGCCGCGGTCTGTCCATCCTGTTCCAGGCGCCGATGGCCACCGAGCGGGCGGCGGAGGTCACGGACGACGATGTGTTCTGGATGCAGGTGCCGCCGGGCAGCGTGCAGTACGGCTCGCTGTACGGGGCCGAGGCGGCCGCCGACCTGCTGATGGACCCCTCGGTGTGGCAGAGCATGGTCGACCAGCAGTACCGGCTGCTGACCACGCTGGACCGCTGGATCGAGCAGGTGGAGCGCACCCACGAGACGCGCACGGCCGCCGGCATCAAGGCGGGCGAGGCGGTGCGCGCCCAGGCCGACCGGACGCTGCTGGCGTCGATCGGAGGGAAGTCGGGGCAGCGCACGACGGCCGCCGACGCCGACGCCACCTTCGCCGCCTGCAAGCTCGTCGCCCGGGCCGCCGGGATCACCCTCGCCGAGCCCTCGCAGATGGGCGCCGACAGCGACCGGCTGGACCCGGTCGAACGGGTCGCGCTGGCCTCCCGGGTGCGCGCCCGGGCCGTACGGCTCGACGGCCGCTGGTGGCGGGACGACGTGGGCCCGCTGGTCGGGCACCGGGCGCTGTCCGGGGCGCCGGTCGCGCTGCTGTGGCGGCGCGGCGGCTATGTCGCCGTCCATCCCGCGACCGGGCGGGAGACGCCGGTCGAGAAGGCCAACGCGGCGGAGTTCGAGCCGCGGGCCGTCATGTTCTACCGGCCGCTGCCGGAACGCCGGCCGAGCCCGCTCGGGCTGCTGCGGTTCAGCATGCGGGGCACCGGCGGCGACCTGACGAACCTGCTGCTCAGCGGGCTGGTGACGGTGGTGATCGGGGCGCTGGTGCCGATCGCCACCGGCAAGGTGCTCGGCGAGTACGTGCCACGGGCGCAGCAGGGGCTGATCGTGCAGGTGTGTCTGGCGGTGATGGTGAGCAGCGTGGTCGCGGCGGCGTTCATGCTGTTGCAGAACCTGACCATCCTGCGTCTGGAGGGCCGGATCGAGGCGACGCTGCAACCGGCCGTCTGGGACCGGCTGTTGCGGCTGCCGACCAAGTTCTTCGCCGAGCGGTCGACGGGCGAGCTGGCGAGCGCCGCCATGGGCATCAGCGCGATCCGCCGGCTGCTGGCGGGACTCGGCCCGTCGGTGGCGCAGTCCGTCACCATCGGGGCCATGAACCTGGGGCTGCTGCTCTGGTACAGCGTGCCGATGGCGCTGGCGGCGATCGGCATGCTGGTCGTCATCGCCGCCGTGTTCCTTGGCCTCGGGCTGTGGCAGGTGCGCTGGCAGCGGCGGCTGGTGGTGCTCTCCAACAAGCTCAACAACCAGGCGTTCCAGACGCTGCGGGGACTGCCGAAGCTGCGGGTGGCGGCGGCCGAGAACTACGCGTACGCGGCCTGGGCGGCGCAGTTCGCGCGCAGCCGCGAGCTCCAGCAGGGCCTGGGCCGGATCAAGAACCTCAACACGGTGCTGGGCGCGGTGTACCTGCCGCTGTGCTCCCTGCTGATGTTCATGCTGCTGGCCGGTCCGGCCCGGGGCGCGCTGTCGGCGGCCGACTTCCTCACCTTCAACACGTCGATGACGATGCTGCTCACCTCGGTGACCTCGCTGACCGGCGCCTTCGTCTCGGCGGTGGCCGCGCTGCCGCTGTTCGAGGAGATCCGGCCGGTGCTGGAGGCGACGCCCGAGGTCCGCACGGGCAACACCCGCCCCGGCCCGCTGACCGGCGCGCTCGAGGCCCGCCGCCTCTCCTTCCGCTACTCCGACGACGGTCCCCTCGTCCTCGACGACGTCTCCTTCGAGGTACGGCCCGGCGAGTTCGTGGCGATCGTCGGCCCGAGCGGCTGCGGCAAGTCGACGCTGCTGCGGCTCCTCATCGGCTTCGACAGACCGGTCTCGGGCAGTGTGCTGTACGACGGCCAGGACCTGGCGGCGCTCGACCAGTCGGCGGTGCGCCGGCAGTGCGGGGTGGTGCTCCAGCACGCCCAGCCGTTCACCGGCTCCCTGCTGGACGTCATCTGCGGCACCGAGGCCTACACACCGGAGGAGGCCATGGCGGCCGCCGAGATGGCGGGCCTCGGCGAAGACATCAAGCGCATGCCGATGGGCCTGCACACGATCGTCTCGGGCAGCGGGTCGGTCTCGGGCGGTCAACGGCAGCGCCTGATGATCGCGCAGGCGCTGATCCGCCGGCCGCGCATCCTGTTCTTCGACGAGGCGACCAGCGCCCTCGACAACGAGACGCAGCGCACGGTCATCGAGAGCACCCGCAAGCTCAACGCCACCCGGGTCGTCATCGCGCACCGGCTGTCGACGGTGCTGGACGCCGACCGGGTCGTCGTGATGGAGAACGGCAAGATCGCCCAGCAGGGCCCGCCCGCCCAGCTCCTCGCGGACACGGGCGGCCGGCTGCACGAGCTGGTGCGGCGGCAGCTGACGTAGGCCACGGGGCGGTCGGTCCCGGCCGGGCACCGGCGCGCCGGACGGGAACCCGGACTCGACGCAGGCCCGGTCGTCGACGGCGTCGACGTCGAAGCGAAGTTCGTCGCCGCCCCGGACGAAGGACAGGTGGCGGGGCGCGTCCACGGCCACGACCCGGCCGGTCGGTCGGGAGGGGAACCAGCGGGCCGGTTCGGCGGGCTCGGCGACGAGCCGCCGGACACGTTCGGCCGGAAGGTCGGTCGGTCTGCCCGTCCACCGGTCTGCGGGGTGTCGCCGGATCGGCGTCTCCGGATCGGCGTCTCCGGAGCGGCGTCTCCGGAGCGGCGTCTGTGCACCGGGAGGGTGCGCCGGACGCGCCGGGCTCACGGCTTCTGCGGGGCCCCCGCCCACAGCCCGGGCACCCGGCCGCCCGCGCTGGTCAGCTGCTGGGTCGCCGTGACCCGCAGGGCCGCCGCGAAGCGGGCCGGATCGCGCAGGAACTCCATGTGGATGCCCGGGAACTCCGCCCAGGGCGCGCCGATCCGGCGGGCGATCTCGATCGAGGGGCGGGCGTAGTAGGCCCCGCGGTCCTCCGCGCCGGCGGCCAGGAGGATCGGGAACGGGGCCGCCCTGAGGGCCGTCTCGTCGGGGTGGAAGGCGCCGAAGCCCGCCCATTCGGTCCCGAAGAGGTGCTCCTGGTTGGCCAGGAAGCGCTGCCAGAGGTCGGCGGGCCAGCGGTAGGCGCCCTCGCCGCGGGTCGTCTCGGCGAACCGGCGCCCGGCCGCGGGCCCGCCGCCGGCGGCGTACAGCGCGGCCAGCTCGGGGAAGAAGCCGCGCGCCGGGTCGCCGTCCGGCAGGACGTTCACGGCGGGCGGTTCATGGGCGATCAGGCCCGCCACCGCCTCCGGGTGCGCGGCCGCCAGGGTGAGTCCGACGATCGCGCCCGCGCTGTTGCCGAAGACCAGGGCCCGGCCGCCGGCCAGGCCGTCGATCAGCGCGCGGGCGTCGGCGGCCTGCTGGGTGAGCCGCATCGGCCCCTCGCCCGCGCCGCCGCTGCGGGAGTTGCCCCGGCGGTCGTAGGTGATCACGGTGAACGCGTCGGCGAGGTCCTCGGCCACGGCCGTGTAGTAGCCGGCGTCTCCCCCGGCCCCGCTGATCATCAGCAGGGCCGGACCGCTGCCGCGCACCTCGTGGTACAGGCCCGTGCCGTCGACGTCGAACACACCGCTGCGCATGTCTGAGCTCCCTCGCCGCTGCCGCACTGCCGCACTGCCGCACTGCCGCACTGCCGCTCCGCTAACGAAACTTTGCCGTTTCGCTGATACTGGTCTAGCCTCCACGTGTACGAAACCGTTTCGTTTACGGGTTCTCTGCCGTCACGTCCCTGGAAGTGGTTCCCCATGTCTCCGAAGACCCTCACGGACGGCACCCTTACGGGCGCCGAACAGGAGCCGTCCGCGGCATCCGCCAAGAAGTGGTGGATCCTCGCGGTCGTCGCCCTGGCCCAGCTGATGGTGGTGCTGGACGCCACCATCGTGAACATCGCCCTGCCCTCCGCGCAGGCCGACCTCGGCTTCTCCGACGGCAGTCGGCAGTGGATCGTCACCGCCTACGCGCTGGCGTTCGCCTCCCTGCTGCTGCTCGGCGGCCGGATAGCCGACCTCTTCGGCCGCAAGACGGCCTTCCTGATCGGTGTCGTCGGCTTCGCCGCCGTCTCCGCGCTCGGCGGCGCCGCGACCAACTTCGAGATGCTGGTCACCGCCCGCGCACTCCAGGGCGCCTTCGGCGCGCTCCTCGCGCCGGCCGCGCTCTCGCTGCTCAACACCACGTTCACCGACGCCAAGGAGCGCGCCAAGGCGTTCAGCGTCTACGGCGCCATCGCCGGCGCGGGCGGCGCCGTCGGCCTGCTGCTCGGCGGCATCCTGACCGACGCGCTCGACTGGCGCTGGACGCTCTACGTCAACGTGGCCATCGCCGTGGCCGCCTTCGCGGGCGGCTGGCTGCTGCTCTCCAACCACCGCGACGCCGAGAACTCCAAGCTGGACGTGCCCGGCACCGTCCTGGTCGCCTCGGGTCTGTTCGCCCTGGTGTACGGCTTCTCCAACGCGGAGACGCACGACTGGAACTCCCCGCAGACGTGGGGCTTCCTGATCGCGGGCGGGCTGCTGCTGGCGGCCTTCGTCTGGTGGCAGACGCGCGCCGCGCACCCGCTGCTGCCGCTGCGCATCCTGTTCGACCGCAACCGCGCGGCCTCGTTCTTCGCCGTGCTGATCTCCGGCGCGGGCATGTTCGGCGTGTTCCTCTTCCTCACCTACTACCTCCAGCTCAACCTCGGCTTCACCCCGACGAAGACGGGTGTGGCGTTCCTGCCGATGGTCGCGGCGCTCATGGTGGCGGCGCAGCTCGGCACCACGGCCCTGGTGCCGAAGCTGGGCCCGAAGGCGGTCATCCCGCTGGGCTTCGCGATCGCCGCGGTCGGCATGGCCTGGCTGACCGGGATCGGCGTCGGCTCCTCCTACCTGAGCGCGGTCCTGCCGCAGCTGATCGTCATCGGCGTCGGCCTCGGCCTGGTCATGCCGCCCGCCATGCAGCTGGCCACCAGCGGGGTCGCCGCCGAGGACGCCGGCGTGGCCTCCGCCACGGTCAACGCCATGCAGCAGGTCGGCGGTTCGATCGGCACGGCGCTGCTGAACACCCTCGCCGCGAGCGCCGCGACCGACTACCTGGCCGGGAAGGACCCAACGAACAAGCTGGTCCAGGCGCAGGCCACCATCGAGAGCTACACCACCGCGTTCTGGTGGTCGGCCGGCTTCTTCGCGGCGGGCGCGGCCATCGCGTTCGTGCTCTTCCGCCGCGGGGTGCCGCAGGTGGACGCGGACGCGGCACCGGTGGTCCATATGTGACGGACCTTCGAGGAGGGCCGCATCAAGGAGCCGCGTCAGGGAG
>NZ_JBFAKW010000017.1:0-114350 GCF_040655955.1 Streptomyces sp. NPDC050263
ATCGGGGCCGACCGGCCCCCTGCACGGCTCGGCCCCGATCCGGGACCAGTGGCCCCTGCACGAGGAACCGCCCGAAGACGATTCTGTAATCGGATCCCTCGCCCCTGGAGGTGGAGATCATGCTCCGTACCATCACCGTAGGTCTCGACGGCTCGCTCGAGAGCCGGGCCGCCGCGGAATGGGCGGCTCGCGAAGCGGAACTGCGCGACCTGCCTCTGAAACTCGTCCACGTGTGGGAGCCGGTGCCCGAGCCCATGGCTCAGGCCCCGCTTCTCGGAGCGGAGACCCAGCAGCACTGGACCGAGAGGATCCCGCGCGAGGCTGCGGAGGGCATCAGCCTGCGCCACCCCGGCGTCGAGGTGATCCGCGAGCAGATCGCCGGCCACCCGCGTGACGTCCTCGCGGAGGCGGCGAAGAGCGCCGACCTGCTGGTCCTGGGATGCCGAGGCTTCAGTGGAATCGGCGGGTTCATGGTCGGCTCGGTCGGCCTGGCCGTCGTGGCGCACGCGGACCGCCCGGTGGTGCTGGTCCGCGCGCTGGAGGTCGCCGCCGACGAGCACGAGCCGGACCCGGTCGGTATTCCCTCCGCCGCGACCCCGTTCCGGCCCGTGGTTCTCGGACTCGACGTCGAGCACCCGGACGAGACGCTGATCGAGTTCGCGTTCGACGCTGCCAAGCGCCGCGCGACGTCTCTGCGGGTCGTGCACGGCTGGAACCCGCCTCCGTACTACGCGTACGGCGCGCCCGCCAACCCCGCACTGCACGAGGCGCTGGCCCTCGGCGACGCCGAGGCGCTGGCCGAGGTGGTGCGGCCCTGGCGGCACAAGTACCCGGACGTCGAGGTCGTCGAGGAGTCCCGCTACGGCAGCGCTGCCGTCCACGTCGTGGACGCCTCCCGCGAGGCCTCCCTCGTCGTCGTGGGCCGGCGCGTCCGCCGCAGCCCGTTCGGCGCCCACATCGGCCATGTCACGCACGCCGTCCTGCACCACTCCACCGCCCCCGTCGCCGTCGTCCCCCACGGCTGACCCACCCCCACCCACCACTTCGAGGAGAAGAGAACCATGAAGGCAGCGGTCGTACGAGCGTTCGGCGAGCCTCTGGTCATCGAGGAGCGCCCCGATCCGGAGCCCGGCCCCGGCCAGGTCCGTGTCCGGGTGGAGGCGTGCGGGCTGTGCCACACCGACATCCACGCGGCGCACGGCGACTGGCCGGTCAAGCCGAACCCGCCGTTCGTCCCCGGACACGAGGGCGTCGGCCTGGTGGAGGCGCTCGGCGCCGGCGTCACCCACCTGTCCGTCGGGCAGCGGGTCGCCGTCCCGTGGCTCGGCAAGGCCTGCGGGCGATGCGAGCACTGCCTGTCCGGCTGGGAGACGCTGTGCGAGCAGCAGGTCAACACCGGCTACGGCTGCGACGGCGGGTACGCCGAGAAGATGCTGGCCTGGGCCGACTTCGCCCAGCCCGTGCCCGACGGGATCACCGCCCTGGACGCTGCTCCGCTGACCTGCGCGGGGGTGACGACGTACAAGGCGCTCAAGGTCGCCGACGTCAGGCCCACGCAGCTCGTCGCGATCTCCGGCGTCGGCGGCCTCGGCCACCTCGCCGTGCAGTACGCGAAGATCGCCGGAGCCACGGTCGCGGCGATCGACGTCACCGACGAGAAGCTCGCGCTGGCCGCCGAACTCGGCGCGGACATCGTCATCGACGCCCGCAAGGAGAACGTCGGCGAGGTGCTCAAGCGGCACGGCGGCGCCCACGCGGCCATCGCGCTCGCGGTGAACGACGCGGCCTTCGAGGCGGTCAACTCCGGTCTGCGGCGCGGCGGCAAGCTGGTCATGGTGGCTCTGCCCGCGCACGGCACGGTCCGCGTCCCCATCTTCGACACCGTCCTGAACGGCACCTCGGTGATCGGCTCGATCGTCGGCACCCGGCAGGACCTCGCCGAGGTCTTCCAACTGCACGCGGCCGGCCGCACCAAGGTCATCTACGAGGCCCGCCCTCTCGCCTCCGTCAACGACTGCATCGACGAGGTGCTGCGCGGCGAGGTCAAGGCCCGGATCGTCTTCGACCTGGACGCGGGACGGTGAGCGCCGTGGTTCTCCCGATCGTCGTCGGCGTGGACGGCTCCGAACCGAGTCTGCGGGCCGTCGACTGGGCGGCCGACGAAGCCGCCCTGCGCGGGGCGGCCGCTGCGGCTGGTGTACGCCTCCCTCTGGGAGCGCTACGAGGGCGAGTCCCTCGCAGGGGATCTCGACAAGCCGGCCGAGCAGGTCACGGCCGAGGACATCGTGCGGACCGCCGCGCAGCGCGCCCGCATGCGCCGCCCGGACGTCGAGGTGTCCACCGACGTACTGCCGGAGGAGCCCGAGTACGCCCTGGTCCGCGAGGGACGCAACGCCTGCGCACTGGTGCTCGGCACCCGCGGCCGCAGCGGCTTCGTCGAGATGCTGCTCGGCTCGGTCAGCCTGACCGTCGCCGCCCACGCGGACTGCCCGGTGATCGTGCTGCGCGGCAGCCACGACAACCGGGTCCGGGCAGCCGCGCGCGGTCGGGTCGTCGTGGGCGTCGGCGAGCAGGCGACGGACTCCGCCGCCCTGCGATTCGCCGTCCAGGAGGCGAAGCTGCGCCACGCGACCCTCGACGCCGTACGGGCCTGGCGGTGCCCCGCGCACGAGACCACCGACCACCCCCTGCTCGCCGGGGAACCCGCGCGGCTCCACGAGCAGCATGCCGTCGAGGTCCTGGACAAGGCGCTGAAGGACGCACCGGCGGATGTGGACCTGCACCGACGCACGGTCGAGGGCCCCGCCCGCCGGGTCCTGCTGGACGCCTCGCACGAGGCGGACCTGCTGGTGGTCGGCGCCCGGCGCAACCCAGGACACCTCGGGCTCCAGCTGGGGCGCGTGGCCCACGCGGTGCTGCACCACTCCGCCTGCGCCGTCGCGGTCGTACCCGAGCAGGTGTGAGATGAGAGAGGGCCGGCTGCTCAGAGGCTCTCCGCGTGGTCGGGGACGCGGGTCCTCGGATCACGCGGCGGGCGTACGCAGCCGGTCCGCTGCCCGCCTTCTCCCACGCCTGCTCCGGCACCGCCGCCTTCTTGCCCGCCATACCGCCGTCCACCGCCCGATGAACGCCACGCCGACGACTTCCGGAGTGCCACCCATGTCCAAGGTCGAACACCAGGACGCCCCCGTACTTTCCGAACTCTCCGAACTCTCCGAACTCTCCGACGAGGAACTGCGCACCCTGGACGCGCACTGGCGGGCCGCCAACTACCTGGCCGCCGGACAGATCTACCTGATGTCCAACCCGCTGCTGACCGAGACCCTGAAGCCGGAGCACATCAAACCGCGACTGCTCGGCCACTGGGGCACCTCGCCCGGCCTCAACCTCGTGTACACCCACCTCAACCGGGTGATCAAGGCGCGCGGACTCGACGCGCTGTGCGTCTGGGGACCGGGCCACGGAGGGCCGTCCATCCTGGCCAACGCCTGGCTGGAGGGCAGCTACAGCGAGACGTATCCGGATGTGCCGAGGGACGGGGAGGGCATGGCGCGGCTCTTCCGGCAGTTCTCCTTCCCGGGCGGTGTGCCGAGTCATGTCGCCCCGGAGACGCCCGGCTCGATCCACGAGGGCGGTGAGCTCGGCTACTCCCTCTCCCACGCCTACGGCGCCGCCTTCGACAACCCGGACCTGCTGGTCGCCTGTGTGATCGGGGACGGCGAGGCCGAGACCGGGCCGCTGGCCGCCTCCTGGCACTCCGACAAGTTCCTGGACCCGGTGCACGACGGCGCCGTCCTGCCGATCCTGCACCTCAACGGCTACAAGATCGCCAACCCGACGGTGCTCGCCCGGATCCCGGAGGCCGAACTCGACGACCTGCTGCGGGGATACGGCCACGACCCGATCCATGTGACCGGCGACGACCCGCTCCAGGTCCACCGGGCCATGGCGGCGGCGATGGACGACGCCCTGGACCGCATCGCCGTGATGCAGCAGACCGCCCGCGAGGACGGTGTCACCGAGCGCGTGCACTGGCCGATGATCGTGCTGCGCACCCCGAAGGGCTGGACCGGCCCCGCCGAGGTGGACGGGGAACCCGTCGAGGGCACCTGGCGAGCCCACCAGGTCCCGCTGGCCGGCGTCCGGGAGAACCCCGAGCACCTCCGCCAGTTGGAGGCCTGGCTGCACTCGTACAGGCCCCGGGAACTCTTCGGCGCCGACGGCAGTCCCGTCGCCGACGTCCTCGCCTGCGTCCCCGACGGCGCCCAGCGGCTCGGCGCCACCCCGCACGCCAACGGCGGGCTGCTCGTGCGCGACCTGCCCATCGCACCGCTGGACGAGTTCGCCGTGCCCGTCGACAAGCCGGGCACCACCTTGCACGAGCCGACCCGGGTCCTGGGGGACCTCCTGGCCCGGGTGATGAAGGACACGGGTACACGCCGGGACTTCCGTCTCGTCGGCCCCGACGAGACCGCCTCCAACCGTCTTCAGGCCGTCTTCGACGTCAGCGGAAAGGCCTGGCAGGCCCAGCACCTGCCGGTCGACGAGCACCTCGAGCATCACGGCCGGGTCATGGAGATCCTGTCGGAGCACACCTGCCAGGGCTGGCTCGAGGGCTATCTGCTGACCGGCCGGCACGGACTGTTCTCCTGCTACGAGGCCTTCGTGCACATCGTCGACTCCATGGTCAACCAGCACATCAAGTGGCTGAAGACATCGAGGGAGCTGCCGTGGCGCGCGCCCATCGCCTCCCTCAACTACCTGCTCACCTCGCACGTGTGGCGTCAGGACCACAACGGCTTCTCCCACCAGGACCCCGGCTTCGTCGACCACGTCCTCAACAAGAGCCCGGAAGTCGTGCGCGTCTACCTGCCGCCGGACGCCAACACCCTGCTGTCCGTGGCCGACCACGCCCTGCGCAGCCGCGACTACGTCAACGTCATCGTCGCCGGCAAACAGCCCTGCTTCGACTGGCTGTCCATGGACGCGGCCCGCGAGCACTGCGCCCGGGGCGCCGGTGTCTGGGAGTGGGCAGGCACGGAGAACGGCGGCGAGCCGGACGTCGTCCTCGCCTGCGCCGGCGACGTGCCCACCCTGGAGGTGCTGGCTGCCGCCCAGCTGCTGCGCCGACACCTGCCCGACCTCGCCGTCCGCGTCGTCAACGTGGTCGACATGACCCGGCTGCTGCCGCGCGAGGAACACCCGCACGGCATGAGCGACTTCGAGTACGACGGCCTGTTCACCACCGACAAGCCGGTGATCTTCGCCTACCACGGCTACCCGTGGCTGATCCACCGCCTGGCCTACCGCCGCACCGGTCACAGGAACCTGCACGTGCGCGGCTACAAGGAGTCCGGCACCACGACCACGCCCTTCGACATGGTCGTCCGCAACGACCTCGACCGCTACCGGCTGGTCATGGACGTCATCGACCGCGTCCCCGGGCTCGCCGTGCGCGCCGCCGCCGTACGGCAGCAGATGGCCGACGTCCGCACCCGGCACCAGGCCTGGATCCGCGAGCACGGCACCGACCTGCCCGAGGTCGCCGACTGGACCTGGAACGCCTGACCCCGCCCCTCATTTCCGGAAGGAACTCACCGCCACGACCGTACGCGTCGGAATCAACGGCTTCGGCCGCATCGGCCGCACCTGTCTGCGCGCCGCCCTCGACCGGGCCGAGGAAGGCACCCAGGACGTCGAGGCGGTCGCCGTCAACGACATCACCTCACCCGCCACCCTGGCCTCCCCCAGACTTCGTCCGGGGGGACCCCAGCTGGAGTACGACTCCACGTTCGGACGCATCGGACGCGCGACGTCGAACACGAGGCGGTTCCGGGACTGGATCGTCTCCGCCGCCTCCTGCACCACCAACCGCGTCGCCCCGATGGTGAAGGTGCTCCACGAAGCCTTCGGCAGCGAGCGAGGCATGATGACCACCATCCACGGCTACACCAACGACCAGTCCCTGCTGGTCGGCCCGCACAAGGACCTGCGCCGGGCCCGCTCGGCCGCCCTGAGCAGCACCAGCACCATCACCGGTACCGCCCGCGCCGTGGGCCTCGTGGTGCCGGAGCTGGCCGGCGCGCTGGACGGGGTCGCGGTCCGGGTGCCCGTGGAGGACGGCTCGCTCACCGACCTCGCCATCGTCCTCACCCGGGAGGCGAGTGCGGACGAGATCAACGCCGCGTTCGGGGCGGCCGCGGACGGTCCGCTCAATGGCATCCTGCGCGTCTCGAAGGCCCCGATCGTCTCCCGCGACGTCATCGGCGACCCCTCCTCCTGCATCTTCGACCCGGCACTGACCCAGGCCAACGGCACGCTGGTCAACGTCTTCGGCTGGTACGACAACGAGTGGGGCTATACCAACCGCCTCCTGGACCTGACGGCGCCGGTGGCTGACGACTGACGCGTCCCGACCGCTCGTCGTAACAGCGGAAGCGGGGCCGGTCGGCGGCCACAGGAGGGCCGACCGGCCCCGGGGCGGCCCCGTACAGCCCATGCGCTCCTCCTCCGCTCCGCCGGACGATCGAAGTATCGAGAGTTATGGAGGAGACCCGCGATGACGGACGACCTGCTCGACCGGCCCACGGTCCACGCCCTGCTCGCGGACGGCGCCACCGTGTGCATCCGGCCTGTGCTGCCGGGTGACCGCGAACAGCTGCGAGGGCTCTACGCGGAGATGTCGCCGGAGAACCTCCGCCTGCGCTTCTTCGCGGCGAGTCGGCGCTCGGCCGCGATGGCCGCCGACCGGGCCTGCGCCCCGGCCCGCCCGGGGTACCGGGCCCTGCTGGCGGAGGTGGACGGCAGGGTGATCGGCCTCGCCGAGTACGACACCGGCGGTGCGAAGGACGGCGCGGACAAGGCCGGCGCGGAGATCTCCATCGCTGTCGCCGACGGCCTGCACCACCGGGGCGTGGGCACCCTGCTCGTCGAGCACCTGGTCTCGGCGGCGCGGGCGGAGGGCATCACCACCTTCACCGCCGACGCCTTGAGTGAGAACCACGAGGTGCTCCGCCTCTTCGCCGACCTCGGCCTGCGCACCTCCCGCCGCTTCGAGGGGCCGGAGGTGCGCTGCACCGTCCACCTCGACCAGGACGACACCTACCTGTCGGCCGTCGAGGCCCGGGGCCGGTCCGCCGACGTGGCCAGCCTGCTGCCCCTGCTGCGGCCGTCCGTGGTCGCCGTGGTCGGCGCCGGACGGACCCCCGGGTCTGTGGGCCGGGCCATCCTGCACCACCTGCACACGGGCGGCTTCACCCGGCGCTTGTTCGCCGTGAACCCCAAAGTCACGTCGCTGCTCGGGGTGCCGTCCTATCCGTCCGTCGCGGCGCTGCCCATGCCCCCCGACCTGGTGATCGTGGCCGTGCCGGCCACCGCGGTACCGGCCGTCGCCGACGAGTGCGGCCGGGCCGAGGTGCGCGCCCTCGTCGTCGTCACCGCCGGCCTCGACCACACGCAGGCGGAGGCCCTGCTGACCGCCTGCCGCACCTACGGCATGCGCCTCGTCGGCCCCAACTGCCTGGGCATCTCGAACACCGAGCCGGAGGTGAGCCTCGACGCGACCTTCGCCGCCGAGCACCCCCGCCCCGGGACGGCCGGAGTCGCCGTGCAGTCCGGCGGGGTCGGCATCGCGCTGCTCGACGGACTGTCCCGACTGGGCATCGGCGTCTCCTCCTTCGTCTCGCTCGGCGACAAGTACGACGTCAGCGGCAACGACATGCTCCAGTGGTGGGAGAGCGACGGACGCACCGACCTCGCCCTGCTGCACCTGGAGTCCTTCGGCAACCCGCGCGCCTTCTCCCGCACCGCCCGCCGCGTCACGCGCCGCATCCCGGTGCTCACCGTCGACGCCGGCCGCACCGAGGCGGGACGCAAGGCCGCCGCCTCCCACACGGCGGCCGCCGCCACCCGCACCATGACCCGCGGCGCGCTGTTCACCCAGGCCGGCGTCACCGCCACCCGCTCGGTCGGCGAGCTCCTCGAAACGGCCGCCCTGCTGCACTCCCAGCCGCTGCCGGAAGGCAGCCGCGTCGCGATCGTCACCAACGCGGGCGGCGCCGGAGTGCTCACCGCCGACGCCTGCGCGGAGGCAGGACTCACGCTTCCCCCGTTCACCCCCGCGGTGATCGACGAACTGCTCGCCGTGCTGCCGGACGGCGCCGCCATCGGCAACCCGATCGACGCCACCGCCGCCGTGTCGGAGGAACAGCTCACGGAGTGCGTCGACCGCCTGACCCGGTGCTCCGGCATCGACGCCGTCATCGTCGCCCTCGTGCCGACGGCGGTCGCCGCCGCCACCGGTGACGACCTGGTGCGGGCCGTCACTGCCGCTCCCGGCCGACGGGCGCGGCCCGTGCTCGCCGTCCGTCTGGAGCAGGAGCGGTCCGTCCGGTTGCTGCCCGCCGCGGACGGCGGCACGATCCCCTCCTATGCCGAACCGCAGGGGGCGGCCCGCGCGTTGGCGCACGCCGCAGAGCGTGCCGCCTGGCTCGCCCGGCCCGCCGGCGTCGTCCCCCACCTCGACGACATCGAGACCGAGCGGGCGCGCACCGTCGTGGCCGAGTACCTGGCCACGCGGCCCGACGGAGGCTGGCTCGACCCGCGCACCTGCGCCGACCTGCTGGCCTGCTACGGCGTCCCACAGATCCCCTGGGCGTGGGCCGAGAGCGAGGACGAGGCCGTGCTCGCCGCCGACCGGCTGCGTGGCGTCGACGGCCGGGTGGTCATGAAGGCCCACTGGCCCGGGCTGCTGCACAAGTCGCAGCACCGAGCGGTCCACCTGGACCTGCGTGGTGACGCTCAGGTGCGGGCCGCGTTCCGCGACCTGGACACCCGCTTCGCCGGGCTGATGACCGGCGTGGTCCTGCAACCCCTCGCCACCCGAGGCACCGAACTCTTCGCCGGCGTCGTCCAGGACGAGGTCTTCGGGCCGCTCGTCCTGTTCGGGCTCGGCGGCACCGCCACCGAGGTCCTCGCCGACCACGCGGGCCGTCTCGCCCCGCTCACCGACCGCGACGTCCACGAGCTGATCACCTCGCCGCGGTGCGCCCCCCTGCTGCTGGGCGCGGGCGGAAACGCACCCGTCGACCTCGAAGAACTGGAACAGCTGCTCCTGCGGCTGTCCCGGATGGCGGCGGACCTGCCGCAACTCGCCGAGGCCGACTTCAACCCCGTCCTGGCGACACCGGACGGCGTGACCGTGCTCGACGCACGGATACGCCTGCTGCCGCGCCGCCCCCAGGACCCGTATCTGCGCCGACTGCGCTGAGGAGGCAACGACCATGAGGCACGACAAGGTCGGCTCCGTGATGATCACGGACGTCGTCCGCGCCGAGTACGGCACCCCGTTCAAGGAGGTGGCCCGACTGCTGGCGGCCCACCGGATCAGCGGACTGCCGGTCGTGGACGAGGACGACAAGGTCGTCGGGGTCCTGTCCGAGACGGACCTGATGATGCACCAGGCGACCGCTCCGGACCCGTACGAGCCGAAGCACCGCGCGAGGTTCTCCGAACTGACGCCCGGCGCCAAGCGTCGGACCGCGAAGGGCAAGGCACGCACCGCCGGTGAGCTCATGACACGGCCACCTGTCACCGTGCACGCCGACGACACCATCGTCCAGGCCGCTCGCGCCATGGCCCAGCGGCACGTGGAACGGCTTCCCGTCCTCGACGAGGAGAACCGGCTCGTCGGGATCGTCACCCGCCGCGATCTCCTCCAGGTCTTCCTGCGACCTGACCAGGAGATCCGCACCGAGGTGATCCAGGAAGTCCTGGTGCGCGCGCTGTGGCTGCCGCCGCGCAGTGTCCAGGTCTCCGTGGAGGAAGGCGTCGTCACGCTCACCGGACACATGGAACGCAAGAGCGAGACGGAGATCGCCCTGTCCATGACCCGCCGGATCGACGGCGTGGTCGACGTGGTCGGAAAGCTCACCTACCGACTGGACGACGCCCGTCTGCGCACCGAGGAACAGGCACAAGCAATGCACGGTGTGGCCGACGACTGGCTGCGCCGACTGTGAGAGGAGGCGGATCACCATGACCGACACCGTGTTGGTCACCTACGGAACGACGAACGGATCCACGGCGGAGATCGCCGAAGCCGTCGCCGAAGTCCTGCGCAAGAGCGGAGTGACCGTCGAGTCGAGTCCGGCCCGGTCCGTGACGAGCGTGGCGCGGTACGACGCCGTCGTGGTCGGCGGCGGGCTCTACGCGGGGCGGTGGCACAAGGACGCGCGGCGGTTCGTCCGCCGCAACCGCGTCCTCCTCGCGCAGCGGCCCGTGTGGTTCTTCAGCAGCGGCCCGCTCGACGCCTCCGCCTCCGAGCGGGACATCCCGCCCGTGCGGGGCGTGCAGAAGGCCATGAGCCGACTGGAGGTCCGAGACCACGTCACCTTCGGAGGGTGCCTGGAGGACGGTGCCAAGGGGTGGGTGGCCGGGATGATCCTCCGCTCCGGAAAGGGCGGCGACTTCCGGGACTTCGGCGCGATCGAGGCCTGGGCGGGAGGCATCGCCGACGCCCTGACGCACGCGTAGGGGAGGAGAGGAGCTGCTCGGCCCCTGTTCAGGTGGGCCCGACGGGGTCTTCTCACCGCTCGCGGACGGTAGGGACCGTCCGGCGGGCGAAGGGGGCCGGACGGCCCAAGCGGATCAGGCGATTACCGGACAAGATGGGCGTATGGGGCAATCTCTTCAGTCGAGCGAAGGACGGTGAGAAGCGTCATGAAAGGCTTCGTGTTCCACGGCCCCGGGCAGTCCGCCTGGGAGGAGGTCCCGGACCCTGCAGTCAAGGAGCCCACCGACGCCATCGTGCGGGTGGGCGCCGTCACCATCTGCGGCACGGACCTGCACATACTCAAGGGTGATGTCCCCGAGGTGCGCTCGGGCACGGTCCTGGGCCATGAGGCCGTCGGCGAGATAGTGGAGGTCGGCGGGGACGTCCGGACCGTACATCCGGGCGACCGGGTGCTGGTCTCCTGCATCAGCGCCTGCGGCCGCTGCCGCTACTGCCGTGAGGGCAGTTACGGCCAGTGCCGGGGCGGTGGGGGGTGGATCCTCGGCCACCTGATCGACGGCACTCAGGCCGAGTACGTCCGCGTCCCCTACGCCGACCTGTCCGTGCACGCCCTGCCCAGCTCGGTCGAGAGCAAGGACGCAGTCCTGCTGGCGGACATCTTCCCGACCTCCTACGAGGTCGGCGTCCTCAACGGGCGGGTACGTCCGGGCGACACCGTCGCCGTCGTCGGGGCCGGTCCCATCGGACTCGCGGCGATCGCCACGGCGCGACTGTTCGCGCCCGAGCGGATCGTCGCCGTCGACCTGGCCGCCTCCCGGCTGGAGGCCGCCAAGCAGCTCGGAGCCGACGCCGTGGCCGACGCCCGGGAGGACCCCGAGCAGCTGATCGCCGATCTGACCGACGGGCTCGGCGCCGACGTGGTCATCGAGGCGGTCGGCGTGCCGGAGAGCTTCGAGATGTGCACGCGCATGGTGCGGCCCGGGGGGCACGTGGCGAACGTCGGCGTCCACGGCAAGCCCGCCACGCTGCACCTCGAAGACCTGTGGATCAAGAACGTGACCATCACCACCGGCCTGGTCGACACCCACTCCACCCCCACCCTGCTGCGCATGGCCGCCGCCGGCCGGCTGCCCACCGCTCAGCTGGTCACCCACACCTTCCCGCTGGATCACATGGAGGAGGCGTACGACGTCTTCGCCCGCGCCGCCGAAACCGGCGCCCTCAAGGTGGTGCTCGGTGGGCAGCCGCACGACGAGGTCGCCGTCCCGGCGACCTGACGAGAGGACGTGACGGGCGATGGCCGAGCACGCACAGGCGAACGTGACCGAGGGCGCACCCTCAGGCGACCTGGGCCGCCGAATCGCCGCACGCCGCGCCCTGCTCGGGCTGACGCGAGAGGAGACGGCCGCCCGAGCGGGCATGGCCCCCAACTATGTGGCGCACCTGGAGCAGCACCCGGACGCCGCGCCGAGCCGAGGCGCACTGCTCGCGCTGGCGGCCGTCTTGCGGACCACGGTGTCGGCGCTCACCGGAGGCGACGCCGATCTGCCGCCCGGTCCCGGACAGGCCGGGCGGGCTCCCGAATTCACCGAGCTGAGCAGGGCCGAGTGCGCCGAACTGTTGTCGGCGCACGGTGTGGGGCGCCTCGCGGTGTCCACGGCGCTCGGGCCGGTGATCGTCCCGGTGAACTACAGCGTCGTCGACGACACGATCGTCTTCCGCACCGCGCCCGGGGCGACACCGTCGCTCGGGGTGGGCTGCCCGGTCGCCTTCGAGGTCGACCGCATCGACGACGTGTTCAGCGAGGGCTGGAGCGTGTTGGTGCGCGGCCACGCCCGCACGGTGACGGACACCGGCGAGGAGCGTCGGCTCGCCAAGCAGGCGTACAGCGCGCCGTGGACCGGCGGCCGACGCGACCAGTGGGTGCGCATCGAACCGTACGCCGTCACGGGCCGCCGCATCGCGGTCTGAACAGGGCCTTTCTCAGGAGGCCGGGGACCGATGGTCCCTGGCCGGCGATGCCGGCGCCGCTTGACGATGGACAGTGCAGTACCGCGATGTCAGGTGAGAGACGAGAAGGCAGATGGACGCCAACGACGGATTCCGCGAACTCGACCGGCAGGAGTGCCTGCGCCTGCTGGCCACAGTGCCAGTGGGACGCATCGTGTACACCAGGCAGGCGCTGCCTGCCGTCCTGCCGGTCAACTTCCGCCTGGACCACGACGGGGCGGTGCTGGTGCGCACCTCGGCCTCGTCGGCACTGGTGAGCGCGATCGACGGAGCCGTGGTGGCCTTCGAGGCCGACGAGGTCGACGCCGCCACCCAGTCCGGCTGGAGCGTCGTGACCATGGGAACGGCCACCCTCGTGACCGACCCCGCCGAGCACACACGGCTGCTGCAGACCGGACCGCGTTCCTGGGCGCCGGCGCCGCAGGAGGTCTTCGTGCGCATCGACCCCGAACTGGTCACCGGACGCGAACTCGTCGGCGGACGCACCCTGTACGGAGTGCACCCTCCCTCCTGAGCACCATGCCTTCGCGCGGTCCGAACGGCCCTTGGAACAAGGGCCGTTCGGCCTTTCCGCAGGTTCTCCCGGCTGCTGCCCGGAGCGGTGCAGCACGAGGAGCATCGTCAGCGGAGGCAGGCGTGTGCGTCGAGCGCCGCTTGCATCGAACGGTCACCCGAAGAAGGGACAGGTAGGCCATGACCTCGCATCGCACAGTCGTCGGAGTGGACGGCTCTCTCATTTCCGTAAGGGCGTTGGACTGGGCCGCGGCCGAGGCTGTCCGGCACGGCAGCGCTCTGCGCGTGCTGTACGCGGTTCCCGACCGCGACGAGGCCGCACCGGTCCTGGGCTACGCCCTCTCGCGCACCCGCGCCCGGCATCCGGACCTGCCCGTGGAGACCGTCGCGGCGGAGGGTGGTGCGGTGCGTGCGTTGACGCGCGAGAGCGCGGACGCGGACCTCACCGTCGTGGGAACACGCGGCCTGGGCGCGCTGACCGGCCCGGCGTTCCGTTCGGTGAGCCTGCGGCTGGCCGCGCTCGCGCAAGGACCCCTCCTGGTCGTCCGAGGGGACCACGCATGCGACGACGGCCGGGACGTGCTGCTCGGCCTCGCGGACGACACGGACGAGCAGGCGGCGGCGTACGCCTTCCAGGAGGCCGAGCGGCGCGGTGCGAGGCTTCGCGTCCTGCATTGCCCGAGTCATCGGCACGTCACTCCTGAACTGCCCTCCCTGGTGCCGGCGCGCAGTCCGGGCCAGGAACGGCTGGCCAGGGAGGCCCGAGCGGAGGAAGCCGTGCCGCGCTACGCCCTCACGCAACTGCAGGACCGGCACCCCGACGTCACGGTGGAGGCCCACACGGTCCGCGCCGCTCCCGCGGACGAACTGCTCGCGGCGACGCAGGAGGCCGCGGTCGTCGTCATCGGAGCCCACCGCCGCACGAGCGTCCTCGGCCCGCGCCTGGGCCCGGTCGCCCACGCACTGCTGCACCGGGCGCACTGCCCGGTGGTCGTGGTGCCCCACAGGTGACCGGCCCGCTGCCGCGCCATCGTGAGCCGCTTCCCGAAGGAGACCCGCCCATGTCCCGTACCGTCACCCTCGGTCTGGACGGCTCGAACGAGAGCCTGTCCGCAGCCGATTGGGCCGCTTGCGAGGCCGCGATGCTCGAGATTCCTCTCCGAGTCGTACACGTGGGGGAGCAGCAACCCCACGACTACGTCCCGTTCGCGGGCGAACTGATCCCCCCGCCGGGAGCGGACCGGTCCGCCCGCCTGCTGATCGAGGCGAAGGCCCGGCTGGTCCACCGCCACCCCGGTGTACAGGTGACTGCCGAGCAGGTCGCCGGCCGACCGGTGCCGACCCTGGTCGCCATCGCGAGGGAGGCCGAACTCCTGGTGCTCGGATCGCGCGGCCTCGGCAGGGTCGCGGGCGTCCTGCTCGGCTCCGTGGCCCTGGCGGTCGTGGCCAGGGCCGAGGGACCGGTCGTTCTGGTCCGCGGTGTGGACCGCGCGGGAGAGGAGTGCCGCCCGGGTGTCTTCGGCAGGTCCGCCGACCCGACGCCGTACCGTGATGTGGTGCTCGGACTGGATCTGCGTGGCCCCGACGACCGTGTCCTCGAGCTCGCGTTCTCCGCTGCGGCCAGGCGGGCCGCAAGGCTGCGTGTGGTCCACGGCGGCGAACCGGAGGCCGACGCACGAGAGGGGTTGGCCGACGTGCTCCGTCCCTGGCAGGGCAAGTTCCCGGGCGTCGAAGTGACTGAGGAGGCCGTGATCGGGGACGCGGGCGCGCACCTGGTGGACGTCTCGCGTGACGCCTCGCTGGTCGTCGTGGGACGCCGCAACCGCGTGGGCTCGCTCGGCCCGTACATCGGCCCGGTGGCGCGCACCGTCCTGCAGCATGCGGTCGCGCCGGTCGCCGTGGTCCCGCACGACTGACGCCGTTCAGGCCGACGGCGACGGACCGTTGGCCGTGAGGCGGACCCCGGTGATCAGATCGGGGCTGATGCGAACGGCATGATCCATTCTCTGTGACCCCCACGGACGCAACAACGCCTGATAGTGAGCCAGTTCCCGCGGGTCCGTGACCAGCCGCGCATAGCCCGTGACGACCACGCTCCACCCAAGGTGGGTGTCGGGGTCGATGTCGTCGGCCTCGTAGGCGACCACGGCGCCCTCACCCCCGGTCTGCCGGGTGTACCGGGTCAGCGCGGCGTCACCGTGGGTGCGGATGACGATGTCGCCGTCGACCAGGACGTGGTTGACCGGCCGGACCGTCGGCAGCGCGTGCTGGGTGAAGACGATCCGCCCCAAGGAAACGCTGCCCAGCAGTCGCAGCGCCTCGACGCCGTCCACCTCGACACTCCTGCGTGCTTCCGAGGTGTCCGATCGGCCGTCGTCGCCGGCCACGGCAGGTGTCCGTATCGTCGGGTCGCTCACAGTTCTCCGTCTCCCGCGGCCACACGTGGGTCTGACCGAACCATTCGAACCGTGTGGGAGCTTCTCGCGCCAGGGCCGTTCGGCCCCAGGTCGGCGTCCGAAGGTCCCTGCCTCGCACGCCTGATCGCGTGGCGCGTGAACGGAGCGACACCGCGGGGGATCGGTGCCGCTCCTGTCCTCACTGTCTCTCGGAACGCGGCGCTCCCGCAGCTGCCGACGGTCCTCGGCCGCGGGGCCGGACGTCCCTCACGACGGTCACGACGTCGGCTTCGGCTGCACGTCAGTGGCCGGCGTCGGCACGGCGACCGCGAAGTGCCGGCCGCGATCGTCTTCGTGGCGGACATCGGGCCGCACGTGGCGGCAGTTTGCCGACCGCCTGGTTCGGACCGTCCGGCGCGACGGCTCACCGCCGCTTCAGCGAGGCGACGTTGATGATCACCGGCGGTGCATGGTCTCCAGAGCGGCGGCCAGTACGTGGGGATCGTGGTGGCCCTTGTAGACCCCCGGCGGCTGCTTGTCCAGCTTCAGGAGCTGCGCCACCGCCGCCCAGGCGGTGCGTACGGAGTACTCCACGGTGAAGACGACGTCGTCGGGCACCTCGGCGAACTGCCCGATGAAGGCGAGGTTGACCGACCCTTCCGGGATCACCCGGGGTCGGTCGTCGCGGCGGCGGGCCAGGAACTGACTGGTGATGTACGGCATCACGCAGGGCACGACGGTGGAGGTCGCCAGGACCCGGGCCGCTGTCCGCTCGTCGAAGGGGAGATGGTGCAGGACCTCTTCGAGGATCTCCCGGCCGGTGCACATGGTCATCGGCTTGGGCGTGTGGTTGCCGGCGCGGCCGGGGAACAGGCCGTAGCCCCACCAGACGCCGACGTCCTCCGGCTGGTCGCGGTAGACGGGCTGGCGGCCCGCGACGACGGTGAGCAGCCAGTTGGACTCGGTGAAGGTCATCAAGCCGCCCTTGCCGGTCGGACGGCCGCTGAACTCCTCCAGAGCCCTCAGGAAGGCGGGGTCCTTGGTCGTCACGGTGAACGACTCCCAGCGGGATTCCTTGACGTGCTTGTCGAAGGCGCTCGGGTTGCCGAAGTTCTCGCGTCCGCGGGCCAGCCGGTGCCACAGCAGCCAGGCGTCCGAGCGTTGCGGGGCCGGCGGGGGCGCGCAGGTGTGCGAGCCGCGGCTGGAGGCGTCCGTCATGGAGCCGTTGGTGACGAACACCAGGTCCTCGGGTGCGACGGTGATCCTCTCGTCGCGGCCGCCCCTGCTCAGGTAGATCGTCTCGACCGTGCCGCTCCCGACCCCCGGGGTGAACCCGAGGTCGGTGACGTGGCAGCCGGTGTGCACGGTGACCCCGCGCTCGCGCAGCCACGCTGTCAACGGCCGCACGATGGAGTCGTACTGGTTGTAGCGCGTGCGGTGGATGCCCGACATGGTCGCGAACTCGGAGAACAGATGGACGAAGCGCCTCAGGTAGCGGCGGAACTCGATCGCGCTGTGCCAGGGCTGGAAGGCGAACGTGGTGCACCACATGAACCAGAAGTCGGTGGTGAAGAAGTGTTCGCCGAAGCAGTCGGTGATCCGCTTGCCGTCCAGATGCCCCTCGGGAGTGGCCAGGCAGCGGACCAGCTCCAGACGGTCCCGCTCGGAGAACCCCATCGACGTCGTGTCGACGATCTTGCCGTCCCCGTCGACGAGACGGGCGATGTCGTCCCAGGCGAAGTCCTCGTGGCCGGACAGGATCTCGTCGGTCACCGAGACGGCGGGGTCGTCGAGGGTGGGGATGCCGGACAGCAGGTCGTACGTACAGCGGAACTCGGCCTCGAACATCCGCCCGCCGCGCATCGTGTAGCCGGTGTCCGGTGTGCCGCCGGCGTCCAGGCTGCCGCCGAGGGTCCGCTGTTCCTCGAAGAGCTGGACGTCGGAGCCCTTGAAGCCGCCGTCGCGGATCAGGAACGTCGCCGCGGCCAGCGCCGCGATTCCGCTGCCCACCAGATATGCCTTCGCCATCACACAACTCCTCGTGCTCGCTGCCCGATCAGGAACCGTGGGTTCCACGGTGTCCCGCGGGCCGGGGTCTCGTCAGTGGGCCGTTGGTCACTTCACTGGTCCGGTCGGCCCTCGAACCGGGTCCCGGCGGTCCGGTCGGTGGACCGTGACCGACCGGACCGACTGCCACTGTTCTCGTCACGCTGTACCGGAGTGCTCCGCCGCGCCGCCGGGTCCTGCGCCGGGAACCGGCCGCCCCCCTCCGCCGCGCCACGGCGGGACCGTCGGCCGTTTCCTGTCGTCCCAGGCGTGGGCAGCCTGGCCGGTCCGGCGGCGCAGCCGGTCCTGAAGCCGGTCGACGACCTCCGCGCCTGTCGCCTCCTCGGCCGCCGCGACCACCTGACGACCGCCGAACGCGCACACCACGCCGACGGGCTCGGCCACCTCGGTCATGTCGTCGATGTCGTCGATGTCGTCGCGGGCGATGACGCCGACGGTCTTCATCGGGCCCATGCTGTGCGTGACGTACTCGCACGCGAACATGTTCTTGGCGGCCTTGTCCTCGAAGACGCCACGCCCGGTCTCCTCGACCGCGAGCCGCGCTAGTGCCGCGGCAGGCAACGTTCGCCCCGTCGCGACGCCCGGCACGCACTCTCGCCGCACCGGCCGAAAGCCCAAGTACGTCCAGTACGAGGACTTCCGGCCGGCACGCCGAGAGCACGCACCGAACGCCGCTCCTTGACGGGCGAACGTTGCCTGCCGCGGCACTAGCTCGGTGTGCTGGTCCAGGGCGGCGACCGAGGCCTTCTTCACGATGTGGTCGACCTGCTCCTGATCGAGCGCCTCGTAGTCGGCGAGTGCCTTGAGCCCGTTCGTCACCAGGCGGTCCACCGCGATGCCGATGTCGGACGGCGCGGCGGCGGGGGCGGTGGTCGCGATGCGGTCGTCGTGGCGGGTCATGAGGTCGAGCCTCCGTCGTCGAGAGGGCGGTGCCGCGCGGTCGGCGGCACCGGGAGGGAGCGCAACCGCGGGGGATGGGTCCGATACTGCTCCCACCAGCAGCGTCTCGCGTCAGAGGTGTTCCGCCCCAGGTCCCGTCGGTCCCTTGCCGGGGCCGACCGGCCCCGAAGCGGTGGGGGCGGTCAGCCTGTTGACGACGCCGACCACACCGTCCACGCGATACGTCAGCCGGATCACGAGCGGAAGGTCTCCGCTGTGCTCCAGGGGCCCTTCCAGCGTGGCCATGCCGTCGCGGACCGAGACGGTCACGCCGTGGTCCGGTCGGCCGAGGGCGTGGGTGAGTACCTCGTCGTGGACCTCCCGGCGGATCTCGCAGTCCGTGCGCAGGAAGACGCGCAGCAGGTCGCGTCGGGTGGCGATGCCGATCAGCCGGTCCTCCTCGTCCACGACCGGAAGGCGTTCGACCCCGTGACGCTCCATCACGCGCGCGGCGTCCGCGATCCGTTGCTCCGGATGCACGGTGACCGCGGGAGCAGTGAGCGGAACGGTGTTGCGGATGCCGGCCACGACGTCCTCGCCCTGCGCGTTCGCCAGGTAGTCGCCGTACAGGCCGGGCCGTCCCGTGGCCGGGTCGCGGGTGAAGGCGACGCCGCTGCCGGAGTCAAACCCAAAATTGAGAAGACCATGGTCTGCACGTTGACGGCGGTGCCCAGGTCGTCCGGGATGTGCTCGCGGCGGCGGTACAGCCGGGCGCGCTCGCCCTGCCAGGACTCGCGGGTCCGTCCCTCTCCCGTTGGATGTGCCCTGATCCGCCCGTCGTGGGGTGCGACGCGCAGGGGGCAGTGGCGCAGGCCGAGCCCGCCGTCGGCTGAACCGGAGGCGTCAGAGCGAGCCGGGGGCACTCGGCCCGATTCGCTTCCCCAGCCAGTGGCGGACCACTACCGTGGCACATGATCGGACCAATGGGTGTCCGTGCGTTGAGGGGACCTGGAGGATCACCGGTGGGAAGCCCCGAGGAGCCCCGCGTACGGCTGCCGCAGCTGAGGCTGGACGAGCTGCTGGAGGAGCTCCAGGCCCGCCTGGACGCGGCCCGCGGCACACGGGACCGGGTGCACAGCCTGCTGGAGGCGGTGCTGTCGGTAGGCCGGGAGCTGGATCTGGAGCAGGCCCTGTTCAGCATCGTGGAGGCCGCCGCGGTACTGGTCGACGCGGAGTACGCGGCGCTCGGCGTGATCGGTCCCGACGGCAAGCGGCTGTCGGCCTTTCACACGATCGGCGTCAGCGAGGAGCAGATCGCCCGGATCGGCCCGTATCCGGAGGGGCACGGCATCCTGGGGGAGCTGATCCGCCACCCCGAGCCGCTGCGCCTGGCGAAGATCTCCGAGCACCCGAACTCATACGGCTTCCCGGCACACCACCCGCCGATGAACACCTTCCTCGGCGTCCCGATCAGTGTGCGCGACCAGGTCTTCGGAAACCTGTACCTGACCGAGAAACGGGGCGGCAGCCAGTTCGACGAGGACGATGTCTCGGTCACGCTCACGCTGGCCGTGGCAGCCGGAGTCGCGATCGACAACGCGCGTCTGTACGAGGAGTCCCGGCTGCGGGAACGCTGGCTGCAGGCGAACGCCGACATCACCCACAGCCTGATGTCAGGCAGTGACCGCACCGAGGTCCTCGCCCTGATCGCGGAACGGGCCGGGGAGATCACCGGATCCGCCCTGTCGGCGGTCGCGCTGCCCATGGCGGACACCCGGTCGCTCGCCGTGGAGATCGCCGTCGGTACGGACGCCGAGGCCCACCGGGGCCTCGTCCTGCCGATGGACAGCAGCCTGATGGGGCTGGCCTTCTCCGGTGCCGCCCCGGTGTCCAGCGCGGACGTGGGCCACGACGAACGGATCTCCCTGGAGCCTCCGCGGTTCGGCGGACTCGGCCCTGCCGTGGCCGTGCCCATCGGCGCGGGCGAAGGGGGTCCGCGAGGCGTGGTCCTGCTGGCGCGAAAGGCCGGTGAGCCGGTCTTCTCGACGGCGGAGACCGAGCCCCTGAAGGCCTTCGCCGCGCAGGCCGCCGTCGCGATGGAGCTGGCGGAACGCCGCCAGGACGCCCAGGAGGTCGCGGTGCTCAAGGACCGCGACCGTATCGCACGGGACCTGCACGACCTGGCGATCCAGCGGCTGTTCGCCACCGGCATGACACTGCAGAGCGCCGGCCGTTTCATCGAGCACGAGGAGGCCGCCGAACGCGTGGTGCGCGCGGTCGACGACCTCGACGAGACCATCAAGATCATCAGGTCCACGATCTTCGGCCTGCGTACCCGACAGGGTGCGGGGGAGGCCGGCCTGCGGGCGCGCGCCGTACGGGTGGTCGGGGAGGCCGCGCCGGTCCTCGGCTTCGCCCCCGGCGTCCGGATGGAGGGACTGCTGGACACCGACGTACCGAAGGAGATCGCCGACCACGTGGTGGCGGTGCTGTCCGAGGCCCTGACCAACATCGCTCGGCATGCCCGCGCGAACCGCGCCGACGTACTCCTGGCCACGGACGGGCGCGAGGTACGGCTGTCGGTCACGGACAACGGTGTGGGCATCCCCGCCGACGGCCGCCGCAGCGGGCTGCGCAACATGGCGGAGCGCGCCGAGCAGTTGGGCGGCCGACTGGAACTGGGGAAGCCCGAGGGCGGCGGCACCGCGCTGGTGTGGCGGGTACCGGGGCGGAAGCAGTAGGCCCGGCGGGCGTCAGCGGTCCGCGGAGTCCAGTGCCGACTGCAGTGATCGGCGGTAGCCGTCGCTGGTGTACGTGGCTCCGGAGACCGTGTCGATGCCGGCGCTCTGGGCCGTGAGAGCTTCTCTGGTCAGCTGCGGGACGGCGTAGGCGTTGATCTGCTGGTCCCTCGGGTTCTCCTGGGGGTAGTCGAGTGCGGTGATGTCGGTGAGTCGCCCGTTTTTCAGCGTGACGCGGACCTGGACGGGGCCGTAGCGGGTCTGGACGGAGTCCCCGGTGAGGGTCTGGGTTCCCGTCGCCGCCGATCCGCTCGATCCTGTCGATCCCGCCGACGTGTTGGAACTGCTGGTCGGCGCGGGAGAGGCCGCCAACCCGGCGACGGTCGGCGTCGTGTGCGGCTTCAGCGACAGCAGCAGCACCATCCCGGAGACGGTCGCGGCGCTCGCCAACACGATGCGGCGCAGCGGACGGTTCTTCTTCAACGTGTGCAAGACGGCCTCACAGCTCGAAGGACTCGTGGTGGATGCGGCGGTCCGGGACCCCGGCTGTGCGCAGTTCCTCGTACAGGTCCCGCGCGAATTCGTGCGGGCCGCACAGGTACACGTCGTGGGCGTCCAGGTCGGGTACGACCGCGCGCAGGGAGTGGGCCGTGAGGTCGGGGCGCCGACCGTGCTGGCCGTTGAGCGCGTACAGCACCTTCGCCCCGCGCCACTCTGCTACGGCCGCCAACTCGCCGCCCAGGGCGAGGTCCTCGGCCGTGCGGGCGCGGTAGAGGAGGGTGACGTCGCCGGGCAGCGTCTCGAACAGGGCCCGCAGCGGGGTGATACCGACACCGCCCGCGACCAGCAGGGACTTGTGCGCGGTCCGCCGGTCCGCGGTGAGCGCCCCGTAGGGGCCCTCCGCCCACACGCGGGTGCCCGGCCGCAGCAGGGCGACCGCGGCACTGTGGTCGCCGAGCGCCTTGACGGTGATGCGCAGCAGGTCCGGGCGCGGCGGCGCCGACAGGGAGTACGGCGTGGACGTCCAGCGCATGCCCTCGGTGAGGAACCGCCAGCGCAGGAACTGCCCGGGCCGCGCGTCCATCTCGTCCAGCCGTCGGCCACGTATGACGACGGAGTACACGCCCGGCGCCTCCCGGTGCACGGAGTCGACCCGCAGCCGGTGGCGGAGGTTGAGCCGTACCGGGGCGAGGATCCGGAACCACACCACCAGGGCAGCGACGCCCAGGTACAGCGCGTACCAGGCGGCCTGGGCCGGCCGGCTGCCGATGAGGTCGGACCCCAGGGCGAGCTGGTGGCCGAAGGAGAGGAAGACCGCGGCATACGTGAGCAGGTGCACGTAGTACCAGAACTCGTGACTGACCCGACGGCGCAGCGCGCGGGCCGAGACGATCCCGACCGCGAGCAGGATGACGGTGCCGGCGGTGGCCTTGAGCATCTCCGGATAGTCCAGGACCACGGTGAGCGTCTCGTCCAGGAGCGAGGAGCCGTCCTGGGCGGCGTACCCGAGCAGTATCAGCACGACGTGCGCCACCAGCAGACAGACCGTGTAGCGGCCCGCCATAGCGTGCCAGCGCGTCACCCGGTCCGCCCCGATCCGTCGCTCCAGGAGCGGGACGCGGGCCATCAGACCGACGAGGACGGCGCAGGCGTACCCGCACAGCAGTCCCGCGATCCGTCCGGCGCCCGTCAGCCAGCCGGCGGCGCCCACGACCGACCCCGTGTCGTGCCACCACAGGGCGACCACGGCGGCGGCCCCGCCCCACAGGACGGCGAGCACGGGGCCGGCGGGGGAGCGTCGTGGTGCGGGAGTCGCGGGGGAGACCCTTCGTTGCGCGTACGCCGTCGTCATCCGTATGTCCCTTCGGCTGTCCCCACGACCCCGTCCTTTCGGCCGTCCGGGACGACACTGTGCCGACGCAACCTCTGAGCCCGCTCTCAGCACACGGTGGGCGGCGCGGCCCCGTCGCAGGTGGGAAGGGCCGCCCGACGGTCCGAGCGGACCGGCGGCACGGCGGACTCAGAGCGAACTCAGAGGTCGACGGAGCAGCCCGGGACACGCCGAGACCGCATCCTGGTACCTGAGATGAACACTTTTCGCCCGCGCGGCCACGGCCGCCCCGCACTGACCCGGACCGACGGCGCCCCGCTCCGGGTCCTCGTCGTCGACGACGACCCCGACCTCGCCGAGGTCCTCTCCGGCGCACTGCGCTACGAGGGCTGGGAGGTACGCACAGCGGGCGACGGCGTCTCGGCCGTCGCCGCGGCACGCGAACTGCTGCCCGACGCCGTCGTCCTCGACGTGATGCTCCCGGACACCGACGGCTTCGCCGTGCTGCGCTCGCTGCACGCCGTGCGCCCCGACGTGTGCGTGCTCTTCCTGACCGCACGGGACGCCGTCGAGGACCGCATCGCGGGCATCACGGCGGGCGGCGACGACTACGTGACGAAACCGTTCAGCCTGGAGGAGGTCGTCGCCCGCCTGCGTGGTCTGCTTCGCCGTGCCGGAATGGCCCGGCAGACGGAGGACGGGCCGCGGCTGACCGTCGGCGACCTGGTCATGGACGAGGAGGCCCGCGAGGTCATCCGCGGCGGAGAACTGATCGAGCTGTCCCCGACGGAGTTCGAAGTGCTGCGCCTGCTCATGCGCAACCCGCGACGCGTCCTCAGCAAGGCGCAGATCCTCGACCGCGTCTGGTCCTACGACTTCGGCGGCCAGGCCCACGTCGTCGAGCTCTACATCTCCTACCTGCGCAAGAAGGTGGACGCGGGCCGCCCGCCCATGATCCACACGGTGCGGGGCGCCGGATACGTGCTCAAGCCGGTGGCCCGGTGAGGACGGGGCCGCGGCAGCGTCTGGCGCGTGAGGGACGGCGGCTGTCGCGACTGCCCAGGCCGCACACGCTGCGGGCGCGGCTCACCGCAGGGCTCGTCGTGCTGCTCGCGGTCAGCTGCGCGGCCGTCGGGGTGGCGGCGGTGGTGGAGCTGAACGGCTTTCTCACCGGCCGTCTCGACCAGCAGCTGCGCGAGGCGGGCGTGCGGTACCCCGCGAGCCTCGAGCACGGCGGGACGCTGCCGTCCGACCACGACGGCGATGAGGACGGTGACGGTGACACCCGCCGTCAGACCGTCGGAACCTTCGGCGCCCGGCTGGTCGGCGACACGGTCACCAACGCCGCGGTGGTGGGCTCCAGCACGGGCGCGGGTGCGCAGAACGTTCCGCTCGGCGCCGCGGACATGAGAACGCTCGCCGAGGTGCCGGCCGACGGCAAAGGGCACACGATCGACCTCTCGGCGCTGGACGACTACCGCGTGATGGCGGTCCAGGGCAGGGACGGCGATGTCCTGATCACCGGGCTGCCGACGGAGCCCGTCGAGGCCGCCGTCCACCGGCTGGAACTGGTCGCCGCGGTCGTCTTCGGCGCGGCGCTCGCCGTCGCCGGAGTCGCGGGGGCCCTCTGGGTGCGCTGGTCGCTGCGCCCCCTCAGCCGGGTGGCCGCGACCGCCACCCGGGTCAGCCGGCTGCCGCTCTCCAGCGGCGAGGTCGAACTCTGGCCGCGCGCCCCCGAGGGCGACCCGCGCAGCGAGGTCGGACGGGTCGCCCGTGCCTTCAACATGATGCTCGGCCACGTCGAGGACGCATTGACCAAACGGCACGCGAGCGAGGAACGGCTGCGCAGCTTCGCCGCCGACGCCAGCCACGAGCTGCGCACGCCCGTGGCATCGGTCCGCGGCCACGCGGAACTGGCGCTGCTGCACCCAGGCCCGGTGCCGCGGAAGGTGGTGCGGGCCCTGGAACGCATCGAGGCCGAAGCGGCCCGCATGGGCGAGATGGTCGACGACCTGCTGCTCCTCGCCCGCCTCGACGCCGGCCGCCCGCTGGAACGTCTCCCCGTCGATCTGACCCGCCTCGTCCTGGACGCCGTGACGGACGCTCAGGCCGCGGGCCCCGGACACCGCTGGACGCTGGAGCTGTCCGAGGAGCCGGTGACGGTGCCGGGCGACGCACACCGGCTCCAGCAGGTGCTGGCCAACCTGCTGGCCAACGCGCGCCTGCACACGCCCGTCGGCACCACGATCACCATCTCGCTGGGGACCGGCGGCGGAACGGCGGTGCTGAAGGTCCACGACGACGGCCCCGGCGTCGCCGCGGACGTCCAGCCCAGGGTTTTCGAACGCTTCACCCATGGGGAGCGCCGCCGTGCGGAGGCCGCGGGCGGCGGCACCGGCGCCGGCCTCGGCCTGTCGATCGTGGCGGCGGTGGCAGAGGCCCACGGCGGAAGCGTCACGCTTGAGAGCGGCCCGGGGTCGACCACCTTCACCGTACGGCTCCCAGAAGGCAACGGGTGATGAGATGCCGCTGCCGGCGGGCGGAGGACTGTGGCACGGCAGGGCGGGAAGGACGCCACCCGCTTCTCGCGGATCCTGATTGCGCGGTGCGCGGCCCTCTGCGGCCGCTTCTCCGCGTCTTCGTCGGGTCCTTCCCGCCACCTCCAGCACACCACCAGGACCGCACGGCCACCAGGGCCGACCGGCCCCAATCGCACCGCCTGCCGCGCGACCCGGGTCACGCCCTCGTGGGCTTCGCGGCCCCCAGGGCACGCGCGTCCGCGGCCTCGTCGACGCGTACCGTGCCGTGCGGCCCCGTGTACAAGGGCCGTTTCGGACCTCTGCGCGGTCCCCTCGGCTCATGCGCACCTACGTGTTGCGGAGTTGGCTGGAAGCAAGGAGAACGAGGCCGACCAGGGAGGGCTGAGGACAGTGGGTACCAGTCTCACACCGGAGTTCTGGGAACGGTTCGTGGTGCTGCTCGTGCTGGCCGTGGGGCTGACATGCGTCCTCACGGCGGCCTTCGACGGTCTTGCCGTCCGGCTGCTGCGCCGTCGGACCCCCAAGGCGCTGCCGCAGATGCCGCACCGGCCGGTTCGCAAGGACCACCGCACGTCGGTGCACTGCTGACGTGCCTGACCGGCATTGCTTCCATGGGCTGGGGACTTGGTTCCCGACCCATGCTGCTGAGCCCGACACCCGCGCCGCAGTCACCACCCTGCCCGGCCGGAGGGTCGGTTCCTTCGTCCGGTGATTGATCCCGCCGTGACAGGCACAGCGTCAGTCGCCGTTTCCTGAGGGCCGATCGGCTCCCGGCCGGGACTTCTGGCCCCTCCTGTGGCAGCCGCGTGGCCCGGAGACTGACGGTGCACCCCTGAAGGAGGTCCGCACATGCCTGCCATCACCGTCGGTCTCGACGGCTCGCCCGAAAGCCTCGCCGCCGCAGACTGGGCCGCTCGCGAAGCAACGCAACGAGAGGCGCCCTTGCGTCTCCTGCATGCCCGGGACTCGCTGCGTCCTCTGTACACCCCCTTCATGGGGGCTTCGGCGCCAGGCGTGATCGAAGCTCAGCGCGACTGGGTCGCTCACCTGCTGCGCGAGGCGCAATCCCGGCTCACGGAACGCCACCCCGGCCTGCGGATCACCGCCCAGCAGGCCGAGGACGAGGCCGTCCCGGCTCTGCTGGCGGCCGTGGAGGACACCGAATTGCTGGTCCTCGGGTCCCGGGGCCTCGGCACGGTGGCCGGGTTCCTGGTCGGCTCCGTCGCCCTTGCCGTGGTGGCGCGCGCCGAGCGGCCCGTCGTCCTCGTGCGGGCCGGTGAGCACGCCGAGGGCGAGCATCTGCCGGACGCCACGGGCGCCGCGTCGAGCACCACCCCCTACCGCGACGTGGTGCTGGGGCTGGACCTGGAGGAACCGGCCGACGCCGTCGTCGAGTTCGCCTTCGAGACCGCCCGTCGTCGCGCGGTCGGCCTGCGGGTCGTCCACGGCTGGAACCCGGCGGCCGTCTACGGCTACGGGGCCGTCCTGGATTCGGGACTCAACGCCGAGCTGGCGGAGGAGGCACGGCATGGACTCAGCGACCTCCTGCGCCCGTGGAACGACAAGTTCCCCGGCGTGGAGGTGCGCGCGCAGGCCGTCATCGGCAGCGCAGGCCGTCATCTCGTGCACGCCTCGCGGGACGCGTCGCTGGTCGTCGTCGGGCGGAAGAGGAACCACGCGTTGGTCGGCGGTCGCATCGGCCCGGTGACGCACGCGGTGTTGCAGCACGCCTCCGCGCCGGTAGCGGTGGTGCCGCACGACTGACGGATCCGGCGCCACAGCCGACCGGGACGCTGCCCGAGCTGTTCGGCTGGGCCGAGGGAGGATTCCCCGGGATGCGCACGGCTCCGGGGCTGCACGGCATCCGCGTCTAGGCCCGGACTTCGCAGGTCACTCGTTCGTGACTGCCGAAACCATGATCGACGACCGGGTCCGACTGGGGCTGACCGAAACCCGGGCACCGTGCGATGCCCAGGTGTGCGGCTCTGTTTGACGCCGGTCGAGCATGTCCGATTGATCTTCACGAACGGGTGACCTGCGGACGACGGGTCTAGGAGCAGCGCAGAAGAGACGACCGGGAAGCACCGCACGGAGTTCCGCTACGGCGCCTTCGCCCGTTCCGTGCGTCTGCCGGCCGGAGCAAAGGGCAAGGAGGCGACCGCGGAGTACAAGGACGGTGTTCTGACCGTCACGGTCCCGGTCCCGGAGGAGAAGGCGCGGACCAGGACCATTGCGGTGCGGCGCGGCTGAGACAGGGCATGTCGGGCCGCATCGGGTGTGCGCGGCCGGTGGATCGCCGACCGCGCACACCGCTGCCGCGCTCGACAGCCAGGGAACGCACGGCACCGCGTGCTACTGGGCGCCGATCGCGCCGGTGAGGTGGCAGCGGACGTCGACGATTCCCTCGACGGCCCGCGCCAGACGCTCGGCCACCGGTATCAGCTCCGCGCCGTCCACCCATCCGGTGAGGGTCACGACGCCGTCGGAGACCTCGACCCGGATGTGGTCGGCGGGCAGCGGGAACAGGCGGTCGACGACCTCGTGACGTACCTCCTCGGTGAGGTCCTCGTCGTCCCGCAGGAACACCTTGAGCAGATCCGAGCGGCTGACGACGCCATCGAGCTTGCCCCCGTCGTCGATGACGGGCAGCCGCTTGACGTTGCGCCTGGCCATGATGCGTGCCGCCTCGGCCAGTGTGGTGGTGCCGTGCACGGTGACCGCCGGGCTGCTCATCAGCTCCTCGGCGGTCAGCGCGCCGGCTTTCGCCAGGTCGGACAGGCGCCGCCGCTGGGTGATCCGGTCCGGATCGTCGTCCCGGAACTCCTCCTTGGGCAGCAGGTCGGCCTCGGAGACGACGCCGATCACCCGGCCCTCGCCTTCGAGTACGGGGAGCGCGCTGACCTTCCACCGTTCCATGAGCCGGACGATGTCCTTGAACGGCGCGTCGCGGCCCACGGCGACGACGGCGTGTGTCATCACGTCGCTCACGACGTGCGGGCTGGTTTGCATGATCTCCTCCTTGAGGTGATCAGGAGGGGCGCCCTGCGCTCGGTCCGGGAGAACCCGCAGGGCGCCCTTCCACCAGAACGGGGCGCAGGGCGTGCCCCACGCCAACGGCGACTGTCACTTCCGGAACTCCCGGTGGTCGTCGTTCTTGCCGAAGTAGTGCCGTTCCTCGACGAATTCCCGTTCCCCGGGGCGCAGGACCGCGCCCGGCGTCGACAGGAAGGCGATGAGACCCAGGACGCCGACCGCCATCAGTGCGAAGCCGACGACGAACGAGCTGTAGCCGAACACCAGGCACGTGCCCAGCACGGTGGCGACGATCAGAAGGAGGGGGATCATGGCCGTTGTCCTTTCTTGAGCACTCCCCGTTCAGAGCTTGCGCAGCCAGTCGTCGGCGACGCCGTGCACGGCGAGGCCGGTGGGCTGCGGGGGCTTGTCGTCGATGCGGTAGGAGAGGTGGTCGACGACGTCCACGACGCCGTCCAGCCGCCGCGTCATACCGACCGCGACCGGGATTTCGCTGCGCCGTTCCAGCTGACCGGTGAGCGTGACGACACCGTCCCGAACGGTCGCCTCGACGGTGTACGGGGCCAGCCAGAGCGTGTTGAGGAAGACTTCCTGCTGCACGTCGCGCTGGATCTCGTCGTCGGTGCGCAGGAAGACCTGGAGCAGGTCCCGGCGCGTGACGATGCCGACGAGGGTGCCTTCCTGGTCCACCACGGGCAGCCGCTCGACGCGGTGTTCCGTCATGAGCCGGGCGGCCTCGGCGACCGTGGCCTCGGCGCGGACGGTGACGGCGGGCTGCGACATGATTCCGTCGGCCGTCCGGGCACGGTTCTTGGCTTCGGCGTGCCGGGCGCGGGCGCTGAGCACACGCCGACAGCGCGCCCAGAGGCCGGCGGACTCCGGCTCGCGCTGCCGCAGCACGAGGTCGGTCTCGGAGATCACACCGACGACCATGCGGTTCTGATCGATCACCGGGAGCCCGCTGATGCGGTGCTCGTCGAGCAGGCGCACCACTTCCTTGAACGGCGTGTCGCACCGTGCGGTGACGACGTCGCCGACCATGAGGGCGCCTGTCCTCGTGGGCTTCATGACTGAGCCTCGCTTTCATGGGTGGCAGCGATCACGAACCCCCTTCAGGGGCCTCGACTTCAGCTTCCTGCCACGGGCGCGCGGACCACATGGGCCGAACGGCCCGGCCAAGGGCCGACCCGCCCCTCGTGCGGCCCGCCGGTCGGTGCGACCGTGAAGTCGGAACCCTGTGGCTGTCTGGAAGGCGGTGGGGAGGATGACACTTCCCCTGGTCGTGGGCGTCGACGGATCCGATGCGAGTCTGACGGCGGTGGACTGGGCGGTGGACGAGGCCGCCCGGCTCGGTATCCCGTTGCGGCTGGTGCACGCCTCGCGCCGGGCGCGGTACGAGCGAGCCGTTCCGCCCGACAGCCTCAGCCGCCCGTCCGAGCGCGTGCTCGTCGAGAACCTCGTCGCCTCCGCGGCCGAACGTGCCGGACGGCGCAACCCTGACGTGAAGATCACCACCGACATCGTCCCCGACGACGCCGTGGACACCCTCCTGCGCGAGGGCGACGACGCGTTCGCCCTGGTGACGGGAGTGCGGGGGCACGGTGGGCTGATGGGCCTGCTCCTCGGCTCCGTGAGCCTGGCCGTGGCGGCTCGCGCGCACTGCCCGGTGATCGTGGTCCGGGGCGACAAGGCGGGCCTGGCCGGCTCCCACGAGCGGATCCTGCTGGGCGCGGGAGAGCCCGTGACCGGTGCCGAGGCCGCGCGCTTCGCCTTCCGCGAGGCCGAGGCGCGCGGCTGCACCCTGGACGTCGTACGCGCCTGGCGCTGCCCCGCGCACGCGAGCGCCGACGATCCCGCCCTCGCGGACGAACCGGTGCGCCGGCACGAGGAGCGGGCGTCGGCCGTGCTCGACACGCTGTTGCGGGATGCCATGGCAGACCACCCGGCTGTCCGGGTGCGGCGGGTCACGGCCGAGGGACCGGCCCACAGCGTCCTCGTGCGCCGCTCGGCCGCCGCCGACCTGGTGATCGTCGGGGCCCGGCGCAGGCACGGCCACCTCGGGCTCCAGCTCGGCCGGGTGAGCCACACCCTGCTCCACCACGCGGACTGCCCGGTGGCGGTAGTGCCGCAGTCGGCGTGAACGTTGATCGTGCCCGCCCGTAGGGGGAGTGATGACGGCTGTTTGGTCACGTGACGTGCTCGCGCCCATGCTGCGGAGCATCGAGGCGGTCGTGTTCGACACGGACGGAGTGATCACCGACTCGGCGAAGGTGCATGCGGCCGCCTGGAAGATCGCCTTCGACGCCTACCTGGCCGAGCACCCGCCCGAGGATCCCGCGCAGCGGCGTCCCTTCGACCCCGGCGACGACTACCTGCGGTATGTGGACGGCAGGTCCCGGCTCGACGGCGCCGCCGCCTTTCTGGCGTCGCGCGGCCTCGACCCGGCGACGGCGATGGTGTGCACCGTGGCGGCGGACAAGGAGCGACTGTTCACCGAGCGGCTCCGCGAGCATGGCGTCGACGCGTATCCGGGGACCGTGCGGCTGGCACGCGCGCTGCGCGCGGCCGGGGTGCCCGTCGCCGCGGCCTCCGCGTCGAGGCATGCGGGCGAGCTGCTCGCCGGGGCGGGTGTGCTGAATCTCTTCGAGGTCCTGGTCGACGGTGGTGAGGCGGCCCGCCTGGGACTCGCGGGGAAGCCGCGGCCCGACCTGTTCCTCGAAGCGGCACGTCGGCTCGGTGTTCCGCCTGCCCGCGCAGCCGTGGTGGAGGACGCCCTGGCGGGCGTCGAGGCGGGCCGCCGCGGGGGCTTCGCCCTCGTCGTCGGCGTGGACCGGACGGCCGGTGCGGACACCCGGGACAGGCTTCTGCGGCACGGCGCCGACATCGTCGTACACGACCTCGGAGAGCTGCTCGACGAGGGGGTACGACGGTGACAGGCTGGACGTGGGAGTACGACGGCTACGACCCGGCGGAGGAGCGCCTGCGGGAGTCGCTGTGCACGCTGGGCAACGGCTACTTCGCCACCCGGGGGGCGCTCCCGGAGTGCGCCGCGGACGACGTGCACTACCCCGGCACCTACGTGGCCGGCTGCTATGACCGCCTCACCACGGACATCGCGGGGCGTCGGGTGGAGAACGAGGACATGGTCAACGTCCCGAACTGGCTGCCGCTCCGGTTCCGCCTTGCCGGGCAGCAGTGGCTCACCCCGGACACCGCACCGGTGCTGGATCACCGGCAGACGCTGCACCTGGCCTCGGGGCTGCTGGAGCGCCGGACGCGGTACGCGCTTGGCGAGGGGCGGGTGCTGGCGGTACGGCAGCAGCGGCTCGTGCACATGGCCGACCCTCATCTGGCGGCGCTGCGCACCGAGTTCACGGCCGAGGGCTTCGCCGGCGACCTCGACGTCGAAGCGGCGCTGGACGGTGGGGTCACCAACTCCGGGGTCGCGCGCTACCGGGAACTGGACGGCCGTCACCTCACTCGGCTGCATGCCGGGTCCGTTAAGCCGGACACGGTGTGGCTGCGCTGCCGGACTCGTACCTCCGATGTCCGCATCGGCATGGCGGCCCGAGTGAGCGCCGACTCCCCGGTCACCGACCGGCACGAGGAATCGCGTGTCGGCCAGCGGGTGCGTCTGCGGCTGCTGCCCGGCCGTACCGTCACCGTCGACAAGACCGTCGCCCTGCACACCTCCCGCGATCCCGCGATCAGCGACCCGTTGGACGCCGCGATCGACCGGGTGGGCGCGGCGCCCGTTTTCGACGAGCTGCTCGAAGACCATCTGACGGCCTGGGACCAGCTGTGGCGGCGGGCCGAGTTGGAGGTCGCCGGGGAGGCCGGCGACATTCTGCGGCTGCACCACTTCCACGTCCTGCAGACCCTCTCCCCGCACACGGCCGATCTGGACGTCGGCGTCCCGGCCCGGGGGCTGCACGGGGAGGCGTACCGCGGCCATGTCTTCTGGGACGAGCTGTTCGTGCTGCCGTACCTCAACCTGCACTTCCCCGAAGTGTCCCGCGCCCTGCTCCGCTACCGGCATCGCCGCCTCGACAAGGCTTGTGCCGCCGCCCGCGCGGTCGGCCGGCGCGGCGCGCTGTACCCCTGGCAGAGCGGCAGCGACGGGCGCGAGGAGACGCAGGAGCTCCACCTCAACCCTCGCTCGGGACGCTGGCTGCCGGATCACTCGCGGCTACAGCGGCACATCGGCTCGGCGGTGGCGTACAACGTGTGGCAGTACTGCGAGGCCAGCGGCGACGCCGAGTTCCTGCACACCAAGGGCGCCGAGATGCTGCTGCAGATCGCGCGCTTCTGGGCGGACTCGGCCACCTGGGACGAGCATCTGGGCCGCCATCGCATCCGGGGCGTGATGGGTCCCGACGAGTACCACGACGCCTATCCCGATGCGCGGCAACCCGGACTCGACGACAACGCGTACACGAACGTCACGGCTGCCTGGGTGCTCACCCGTGCTCTGGAGGTGGTACGGACCCTGCCGGAGCCCCGGCGGCGCGAACTCGCCGAGCGCACCGGCCTGGACGACGGCGAGCTCGAACAGTGGGAGGACGTCTCGCGCACCCTCCACGTGCCTTTCCACGACGGCGTCATCAGCCAGTTCGAGGGCTACGGGGACCTCGCCGAACTCGATTGGGAGGGCTACCGCGTGAGGTACGGCGACATCCGGCGCCTGGACCGGATCCTGGAGGCGGAAGGCGACACCGTCAACCGCTACAAGGCGTCCAAGCAGGCCGACGTCCTGATGCTCGGCTACCTCTTCTCACCGGCCGAACTTCGCGATCTCTTCGGCAGACTGGGCCACCGGCTCGACGACGACATCTGGCGGCGCACCGTCGACCACTACCTCCACCGGACCAGCCACGGCTCCACGCTGAGCGGCTTGGTCCACGGCTGGGTGCTGGCCCGCGCGCGGCGCGCCGAGGCGTGGAGGTACTGCCAGGAGGCCCTGCGCGGCGACATCGCCGACCTGCAGGGCGGTACCACGGGAGAGGGCATCCACCTCGGTGCCATGGCCGGCACCCTCGACCTCGTCCAGCGGGGGCTGACCGGGCTGGAGACCCGCGAGGGGGCGTTGTGGCTCGATCCGGTGCCGTTGCCGGAGCTGTCGTCCTATGGATTCTCCCTTCGTTATCAGGGGCACTGGGGTGTCCGGCTGCGCCTGGAGCGTGGAGGGCTGGAGGTGACGGTACCGCCGTCCGACCGTTCGCCGATCGATATCCGGCTGGCGGACCGAGCGGTCTGCGTGCAACCGGGCGAGAGGTGCCACCTCCTCCTTCCGGACTGACGGCCGGCGTCATGGAGAGGGGCCGGACGGCCCCCGGAGGGGACCGGGCAGCCTCTGCCCCCGCACGGGCCGCGGAGTGACGCTGGTACCGGATGACAGAACGAGCGTGGGAGGTGCCGAGATGCTTCGACCCGTTGTCGCCGGAGTCGACGGATCCGCCGAAAGCCTGGCCGCTGCGGCATGGGCGGCTCGCGAGGCCGAGCGACGGGACAAGCCGCTTCACCTCGTGCACGCCTGGCACACGGCCGGCCCCATCGGCCTCGGCCCCGGCGACATCGGACTGGTCAAGGATTCCTGGCAGGGCGAGGAGTGGCTGAGCTTCCTCAAGGCGGTGCTCCAGGTGTGGCGCGACAAGTACCCCGACGTCGAGGTCCTGGAGACGGTCGTGGACGAGAAGCCTTCTACGGCGCTGGTCCGGGCCGCCACCGGAGCGAGCCTCCTCGTCGTGGGACACCGCCTCAGCGAACGCCCTGTCGGCCCCCGCACCGGACCCGTCACCCATGCCGCGATCCACCACGTCGGCTGCCCCGTCGCCGTGGTGCCCCACTTCTAGGAAGAGCCCGGACCGTGCTGCGCGGGTCCGTTGCCGAAGGCCCCGCGGCAGCGCGGACAGAACAAGGAGGTGACGGTCATGACGAGGCCAGTGGTGGCCGGTCTGGACGGTTCGAAGGCGAGCCTCGCCGCGGCCGACTGGGCTGCCAGGGAAGCCCTGCGCCGCGGACTGCCGCTCCGTCTGGTGCACGCCTGGGAGGGCCTGCCCGACGACGGCGCCGACGCGGACCTGCCCGAGATCCGGGTACCCCAGTACCGCGCGCGGCGGGTGCTGTGCGGGGCCCTCGAACTGCTGAACGAACGGTATCCGCGGCTGTACATCGCCGCCGAGCAGGTACGCAAGCAGCCAGGTCCCGCGCTGCTCGCCGAGGCGGAGAGCGCGGAGCTGCTGGTCATCGGGAGTCAAGGGACGGGTGGCGTCGGCGGGTTCATGTCGGGGTCGGTCGCCATGGCCACCGTCGCTCACGTCGACCGGCCCGTCGTCCTCGTCCGGGCGGGCGAGACGGCGGCGGACGAACACCTCCCCGACGGTTCGGGAAAGGCGTCGGCCGATACCCCCTATCGTGACGTCGCGATCGCCGTCGACACCGGCGGGCCCTGCGACGACGTCCTCGACTTCGCGTTCCGCGAGGCCGAACTCCGCAAGGCGCCGCTGCGCGCCGTGCACGCCTGGCACGTGCCGCTCACCAGGGGCGTCCCGAGCGTCGAGGAGCGTACGCGGATCCGGGAGGAGGCGGAACGCGAACTCGTGGAGCTGCTCGAACCGTGGCGTGCGAAGTACCCGGGCGTGGTCGTCCGCGAGAACCTCCACGAGGGGCGTGCCGCCCACGTCCTCGTACGCGCGGCGGGCGGGGCCGGGCTGCTGGTCGTGGGCCGCCGGCGGCGGCGTGCTGAGGTCGGCTCGCACACCGGTCCGGTGGCCCACGCGCTGCTCCACCACGTGCACCGGCCGGTCGTGCTGGTCCCGCACGACTGACGTTCGCTTGCGGGCGTCGACCGACCCGCCTGCCGCACGGCGTCGTCGAGTCGACGTCGTGCGGCAGGACGGCGAGGTCCCACAGATCGCGGCTGGGGCGAGCACGTCACAGCTCTCGGGGACCGCCCGTCAGAGCAAGCCGGAGAAAGGGTGGTCCTGATCATGTTCACCGTCCACGCAGACCCCTGCCACGCATCCGCCTACCTGGTCCGAGCCGCAGTCACCGCACCGTCTCCGTGCAACACGCAGCCCTGGACCTTCGTCGCCGAGGACGAGGACAGGGGCATCGAGGTGCACGCTGACGGAGCCCGGAGACTCCCTCTCGCCGACCCTGCCGGCCGGGAATCGGTCATCAGCTGTGGTGCCGCTCTTTTCAACGTCCGGCTGGCGATGCACCACCTGGGCTTCAACCCGGTCGTCGAGCACTTCCCGCGCCCGGCGGACCCGGCGTTCCTGGCCCGGGTGGCGTGGGGTGCCTACCAGCGCCCCTCACCCGAGGACGAGCGGCTGTTCGGTGCCCTGCGGCGCCGCCACACGGTGAGCGGGCCGTTCCTGGCGGAGCCGCTGCCACCGTCGCTCCCTGACGACCTGCACGAACACGCACACCGTGCGGGCGCCGTACTGGATTTTGTCACCGACCGGGCGGGCCGGCGGCACCTGGCCGAGCTGGTCCGGATCGCCGAGGACGCGCACAGGTCCCGTCCGGAGTACGCCGCCGAGCAGAGGCGGTGGACCTGGTGGCCCGGCGCGCCGCGGTACGACGGGATCCCCGTCGACACCGACGTGACACACCCGGATGTCACGATCTTCCCCGGACGGGACTATGTCGACCTCACCCGGATGTTCCCCGCCCCTCCGCAGCGACGGTCCTCGCGAACCGGACCGGTCGCGATCCTCAGTACGGACCGTGACGACCCCGCGGCCTGGCTCCGGGCCGGTGAAGCCCTCCAGAGGATCCTGCTCGAAGCGGCGGACCACGGGGTCATGGCGGCCTTCCACACCCAGCCGCTGGAAGTGCCGTCCCTGAGGGGGAGGATCCGGCAGACGCTCAGCGGCGGGGCCTTCCCGCAGATGATCTTCCGGCTCGGGTATCCGCCGTGTGTACGGCCGCTGCCCCGGCGCCCGGTCGCTGAAGTCCTCAGGACGGCCGGCGCCGGCCTGACCTGAGCCGCGCGCCCGTCCGAAGACGTGGTCGCCGCGTGCGCAGTCGTCGTGCCAGACGGCTTCCGGTCAACCGATGTCGCAGAGCGAGGGAGGCAAGGATCAGGAGAGCCACCGCGAAGGCGCCGCGCACGCCGAGGTCTCCCAGGATCGAGTACAGATCGCCGTCCCCGGACAGCAGGGTCGTCCACGCCTCCACGGCCCAGGCCTGCGGTGTCGCGTGTCCTGCGGTGCGCAGCCAGTCGGGGACGAGGGCCAGCGGCCACATGCAGCCGCCGAGCATGCCCAACGAGATACCGAGCGCCGGCCCCACCGCGTGCACCTGCTCCGCGGTGCTGAACACCGCCCCGGCCAGGACCCCGGCTCCGGTACCGACCACCGCCCACACGACGACCAGGACCGCTGCGGCGAGCGGATCGCCCCACGCGGCGTCGAAGGCGAGCGCGCCGATGCCCACGATCAGCAGGGACTGCAGGAGCGCGAGCAGGAGGCAGGCCGCGGACTCGCCGAGCACGAGGGAACGGGGGGAGACCGGAGCCGCGAGTGCGCGGGTGTACACGCCGGTCCTGCGGGTCTGCACGATGGCTGCGCCTCCGGAGACCGTCAACGGCCGCAGCGGCTATCTCCCCCTGGGCTACAGCTACAGCACCCCCACAATGCTGGTGCTGTTCGTGTTCATCAACGCTCTCGGTAACCCGGCATTGCTGCTGAACGCCAGTGCCATCAGGCCCGCGATGAGCACCGGTGCCAGGAACACGATCACCCAGGCCGAGCGGTCGCGCAGCCGCTGGCGCAGGTCTTTGGCGGCGATGGACAGCACCGTACGCATGACGGCTCACTCCCTCAGTGCCGTGCCGGTCAGGTGGAGGAACACCGTCTCCAGGTCGGGTTCGTCGATCTCCACGCCGCGGATGTCGAGACGGCCCTGCTCACGGGCGAGGTCGAACAGCTCCGGCAGGAGACTCCGCGCGTCTTTGACGATCAGCTCGACCACGTTGCCGCGCTCCCCGGTCAGGGCCACGCCCTCCACCCGGACGAGCCGTCGGCACACCTCCGTGTACCCGGCCACGTCGCCGACGGCCGTGAGCCGTACCCGGTCGCGTTCGGACACCAGCGACACCAGCTCGCGGGTGGTGCCCTCGGCGACCAGCCGGCCACGGTCGATGATGCCGACGCGGTCGCACAGCCGCTCGGCCTCCTCCATGTAGTGCGTGGTGTAGAGGACGGCCATGCCGTCCTCGCCGAACCGCGTGACCCTCTCGAGGATCGCGTGCCGGCTCTGCGGGTCGACCCCGACGGTCGGCTCGTCCAGCACCAGCAGGGTCGGCGCGTGCACCAGCCCGGCTCCGATGTTGAGGCGACGGCGCATGCCGCCCGACAGCGAGTCGACGCGGTCACCGGCTCGGGTGCCCAGGTCGATGAGCTCCAGCACCTCGTCCACCCGGCGCTCCAGACGGCGGCGGGGCAGCCGGTAGAGCCTGCCGAAGAAGCGGAGGTTCTCGCGGACGCTGAGGTCGGGGTAGAGCGCCACGTCCTGCGGGACGAAGCCGATCAGCCGCTTCGCCGGTCCCGCGTCCGTGCACACCGCCTGCCCCGCCACTCGCACGGTTCCCGAGTCGGGACGCAGCAGTCCGCACACCATCCGGATCGTGGTGGTCTTGCCGGCTCCGTTCGGACCGAGCAGGCCGTACGTCTCACCGGGCGCGATGCGCAGGCTCACGTCGTCGACGGCCGTTCTGTCCCCGAACCGTCTGACGAGGTGCGCGCAGTCGAGCAGTGCGGCTTCCCCGGCCGGGCCGGGCGGGTGGCTGGTCCGGTCGCTCATTAGAGGACGATCCTTTCTGCAGCCCTCTTCGGTAGGGTTGTGACCTCTCGGTCCCGGTGGGTGCATGGCCAGTGTCGCGAGCTGCTCGACGGCCAACATGAGTTCCGCCAGCCCCGCCGGGCCGAGGCCGTCTGATCGGCTTCAGGGACACGCCCCGCAGAGGGCCGATTAATGAGCTCCCGGCAGACGACCTCACCACCGGGCAGGTGCTCCGTCACAGGCACAGGAGTACGACCTTCGTGTTCATCGGATGGGACTGGGCGACCGAGACCCATGACGTGACCGTCATGGACGCCACCGGCGAGCGCATCGACCGGTGGGAACTCGCCCACACCGAGGAGGGGTTCACCAAGACCCTGGCCCGGCTGCGTAAACACGGTGCCCCGGCAGACCTGCCTGTCGCGATCGAGACCACCCGTGGCCTGGCCGTCGACCGTCTCCTCGCTGCCGGGCACCCCATCGTGCCGGTGCACCCCAACGCCTTCCACGCCATGCGGGCACGCTGGGGCGCCTCCAAGGCCAAGACCGATGCCGGCGACAGCATGAAACTCGCCGACTACCTGCGCACCGACGGACACCTGCTGCCGAGGCTGGAGCCCACCGAGCAGGCCACCCTCGACCTCCAGGCCCTTACCCGGCAGCGCGCCGACCACATCGAGGCCAAGGTCGCCGCCGTCGACCAGCTCGCCGCCCTGCTGGACGAGCACTGGCCCGGCGGCAAGGCCGTCTTCTACGAACTGGACAGCGACATCGCCATGGCCTTCCTGGAGCGCTACCCCACCCCGGCCTCCGCCGCCAGACTCACCGCCGGACGCCTTGAAGCCTGGTGCAAGCGCCACGGGTACTCCGGGAAGAAGCCCGGCAGCATCCTGATCGAACGCCTGCGCTCGGCCCCGAAGGCCGCCTCCCGCCTCGGCGAACAGGTCGCCGGACAGCTCGTCCGGGTCCAGGTGCAGCTGGTGCAGGGCATACGCGCGACGATCCGCACCTTGGACAAGTCCATCGCCGAAGCAGCCGCAACCCATCCCTACGCACCGCTGTTCGCCACCATGCCGCGCATCGGCAAGGTCAGCCTCGGGCAGGTCATCGGTGAGATCGGCCCGATCCTGGAACGCGCACAGAGCTGCGAACAGCTCATCGCCGAAGCCGGCGTCGTCCCGGTCACCCGTGCCTCGGGCAAGGCCCGCACGGTCTCCTTCCGTTTCGCGGCCAACCGCAGAGCGCGCCTCGCGCTGACCACCTTCGCCGACAACAGCCGACACGGCAGCGACTGGGCCGCCAAGATCTACAACGACGCCAGGGCGCGCAAGAAGCGACACCCCCACGCGATCCGCATCCTCGCCCGAGCATGGCTGCGCGTGATGTGGGCGTGCTGGCGCGACGGGGTCTGCTACGACCCCGTGATCCACCAGTCCAACAGCAAGATCAACACGGCCGCGGAGACGCCTTTGGCGGCATAGAGGTTGACTCAGGAAACTCATGTCGTCACCTCGATCGCGGAGCCACGGGTTCGAAAGTGGTGGGCTCGAGTGTGCCTTGTCTCAGTCATGCGGCACGACGGCGACGGGGCTCGGAGCGTGGTGCAGCACCGAGTGCGCGACGGGGCCGAGTTTCCACGTCAGGTGGGACGGATGGCGATGGCGGCCCACCACGGTGAGCCGACTGCGGGCGGCGGCGGACAACAGGGCGTGCGCGGCCGATCCCGTGACGACCTGTTCCACGACGGGGACGTCCGGGAACATCTGTCGCCACATGGCCACCGTGCTGGTGAGCCGCGTGCGTTCCTCCGACTTGTGCCGGTCGTCGGCGCGTTCGGGGGAGGTCAGATGCGGGGCGTGGCGGGGCAGGGCCCGCACCACGCGCACACCGATGCCGTACGACTCCGCGGTGGCGAAGGAGAATTCCAGCAGCGGGTCGCTCGCCGGCCCCGCCACCGACAAGCCGACCACCACCTCGTCACGGTCCGCCGCGGCCGGATGACCCCAACCGGCCTCGACAGCGAGATCGCCGGCGCGGACGGTGACCGTCGGGCATTGTGCGAGGCCCAGCACGTGCAGGCTGATGGAACCGAGGAGGAAACTCGCCGCCGAACCGAAGCCGCGCGACCCCAGCACCAGCAGAGACGCGCCTTTGCTGTGGTCAAGAAGGGCATGTGCGGCGGTGTCCGACACCAGTTCTGTCGTCAGAGTCAGATCGCCGTGCCGGTGCAGCAACTCGGTCTCCAGGCGTTGGAGCAGTTCCTGCCCGTACCGCTGCTTGCTCTGGGTCTCCTGCGGGATCGGCACGTCGAGCGGCTGCGTGGTCCACGAATGGAGCAGGACCAAGGGCAACCGCCTGCGAGCGGCCTCTTCGGCGGCCCACCACGCGGCCGTCACGCTCCCGGGCGATCCGTCGAGTCCGATCACGACGGGTCCGGTCATCACACACCTCCCGTGTCCGGCGCGACGGGTGACCGAAGCCTCGGCGACCGCGCGCAGTTCCCTCCATCGCCTCAATCCTCAGGACTCCGAGCCCGCCGGGGACAGGGCCGGACGGTGTGCTTCGGGGACCGACCGGCCCCTGCCGGAGCGATCTGCGCGAGGGGACCGTGGAGTGAGGAAGCAGGACAGGGCCGCCGGACCCGAGGGGGCCGGCAGCACAGGGCTGTTCGCCGTCGCGTCGGGGAGCACCACCGCTCCGGTCCTGAAGTGTGCGAGAGGAAAGGGGGAGCGTCATGAACGGCCCTGTACTGGTGGGAGTGGACGGCTCGTCGTCGAGCCTGGCCGCGGTGGAGGCCGCCGCACGGGAGGCCGTCCGGCTGGGGGTGGAGCTCGGGCTGGTGCATGCCTGTGAGTGGCCGGCTGCCTCTGTGCCGCCAGGCGTGCATCCGTGGGATCCGGGCGGCTCAGGGTCGTGTGGCTCGGCGAACGGCGCGCTGACGGAGGCCGAACGCCGGGCTCGCAGCGCCGCTCCCGCCGTGCGAGTGACGCACACGGTCCTCATGGGCGAAGCCGCGTCGGTGCTGGAGACCGAGTCCCGCGGGGCGTCGCTCACCGTCGTGGGCAGCCGGCCCGTGAGCCGGGCCGGCAGCGGACGACGCGGTTCGGTCGCCGCCCGGCTGGCCGCCCACGGAAGTTCTCCGGTGCTCATGGTCCGGGGCCGGCCGGACTCCGCCGGTCCCGTCGTACTCGCCTGCGACGACGGACACGTCGGCCGACGAGCGGCCGAGTTCGCCTTCGCCGAGGCCTCGGCGCGCGAAACGGACGTGGTCGTGCTGAACGGGTTCGCGACGAGGAACGGGCGGCCCCGGAACGGGCTGGGGCCCCACGACCCACTGGCCGCGCTGCGGGAGAAGTACGGGGACGTCACCGTGCGCCGTCCCCGCGTCCGGGGCGGGACACGCCGAGCGGTCATCGAAGCGAGCACGCAAGCCCAGCTCGTCGTGGTCGGCGCGCGGCGGCGGGGCGAATGGCCCGCAGTCCTGCAGGCCACGATCAGCCGTGCGGCCCTGCGGCGCGCCGGCTGCCCTGTCGCGGTGATCCACGAAGAGGGAGAGAACCGGTGACCGGGCCGACGACGACCGAAAACGCGCGGGCACGGGCGGTCACGGGGCGGTCCGCGGCATTGGCGGACGCATACCGGCTCGATCCCGCCCAGGTGGCGGCCTCGCTCGACGTCGACCCGGCAACGGGTCTGAGCACCGTGCAGGCCGACGAGCGGCTCGCCGCGTACGGGCCGAACCGGCTTGCCGAACCGGCCCGGCGCCCGGAGTGGCTGAAGTTTCTGGACCAGTTCCGCAACTGGCTCATCGGCATCCTTCTGATCGCCGCCGTAGTGGCCGCCGCCCTGGGCGACATCAAGGACGCCGTGGTGATCACCGTGGTGCTGCAGATCAACGCCGTCCTCGGCTACCTGCAGGAGCGGCGCGCGGAACACAGCCTGGAGGCCCTGCGCCGGATGCTCGTACCCACCGCCAGGGTGCGCCGCGACGGCCGGGAGCAGGTCGTCGAGGCGCACACCCTCGCGCCCGGCGACCTGGTGCTGCTGGAAGCCGGCGACCGGGTTCCGGCCGATGGACGACTGATCGTCGCGGAGTCGGTCGAGGCGGCCGAGGCCGCCCTGACCGGCGAGTCCCAACCTGTCGTCAAGAGTGTGGCCGCGACGCCCGGCGATGACGCGACCCCGGTACCGCTCGCCGAGCGCACCGGCATGCTCTTCATGAACACGTCCCTGACCCGCGGTCGTGCCGAGACGATCGTCACGGGTACCGGGATGAGCACCGAACTGGGCGCGATCGCCGCCGAGTTGCGCTCCGGGACAGAGCCGCCCAGTCCCCTTCAGATCCAGCTGGACAGCCTCGGCAAGCGGCTCGCGCTGGTCAGTGGTGTCGCGGTCGTCGTCTACGCCCTCGCCGCGCTGATCCACGGCGAGGCGCCCGCGGACATCGCCCTGCGCGCCGTGGCTCTGGCCGTCGCCGCGATCCCCGAGGGCCTCCCCGCCGTGCTCGCGCTCACCCTGGCGCTCGGTGTGTACCGGATGGCGCGCCGCGGGGCGATCGTCAAACGCCTGGCCGCGGTCGAGTCCCTCGGCTCGGCGACGGTCGTGTGCAGCGACAAGACCGGCACGCTCACCCTCAACGAGATGACCGTACGTTCCGTGTGGACCGGCGGCAGGTCCTACGAGGTCACAGGCGAGGGGTACGGGACGCAGGGTGACGTCCGCTCGGCCGACACCCAAGCCCCCATGGGTCAGGACGACTTGCCGGACGTCCTCCTGCCCTTCGCCCTGTGCAACGACGCGCGCCTGACGGACGAGGGCTTCCTGGGCGACCCCACCGAGGCCGCGCTGGTGGTGCTCGCGGCGAAGGCGGGCCTGGACGCCGACCGGCTCCGGACACAGAGCCCACGAACGGGCGAACTGCCCTTCGACGCGGCCACCAAGTACATGGCCACCTTCCACACGGAGCTCGACGGCCGCACCCGGGTCTTCGTCAAGGGCGCGGTGGACGTCCTGCTGGACCTGTGCACAGACGTCCATGCCGGTGACGGCGTGCGGAGCCTCGACGACGAGGGCAGGAACGAGATCCTCGCCGTCGTCTCGCACATGGGTGGCAAAGGCCTGCGGGTGCTGGGCGCGGCAACCGCGCTGCTCGACGACGCCCCGGCCATGGTCACGCCGGCCTCGCTGCCCGGACTGACGCTGACGTCGATCGCCGGTATCGCGGACCCGCCCCGCCCCCAGGCCCGAGAGGCGATGGCGCTGTGTCGCTCGGCCGGAGTGGCCGTGAAGATGATCACCGGAGACCACGCGGACACCGCAGCAGCCATCGCACGCGAACTGGGGATCGACGCAGACGTCGTCACCGGCGCGGAACTGGACCGTATGACGGAGGACGAACTCGGCCGGCGTGTCAACGGCATCGGTGTGTTCGCGCGCGTCGCTCCGGAGCACAAGGTCCTGATCGTCCGCGCCCTGTCGAGCCAGGGGCACATCGTCGCCATGACCGGTGACGGAGTCAACGACGCCGCCGCGCTGCGGGCCGCCCACATCGGAGTGGCGATGGGGCGCACCGGCACCGACGTGGCCAAGGAAGCCGCGGACATGGTCCTCACCGACGACGACTTCTCCACCATCGTGCGGGCCGTCCGCGAGGGCCGCGCCATCTACGGCAACATCGTCAAGTTCGTACGCTTCCAGCTGGCCACCAACATCGGCGCCATCCTGACCCTGCTGGGAGCCGCCCTGGCCGGACTGCCCGCGCCCCTCACCGCCGCTCAGCTCCTGTGGATCAACATCATCATGGACGGTCCGCCCGCGATGGCCCTGGCCGTCGACCCGGCCCGGGACGACGTCATGAGGCACCCGCCGCGCGACCCGGACGAACGGATCCTGGACGCCCGCCGCCTCCTCGCCGTCGGCCGCGCGGGCGCGGTCATGGCCCTGGGCACGGTGGGGCTGCTCGCCCTCGCCCGTCAGCGCGTCGGCGCGGAGACGGCCCTGACGATGGCGTTCACCACCTTCGTGCTGTTCCAGCTGGTCAACGCGCTCAACGTCCGTGCGGACGACGGCCCGGTGCTGGGCCGTCACCAGCTCCGCAACCGCACTCTGTGGCTGTGCCTGGCCGGTGTCCTCGTCGTGCAGGTCGTCGCGGTGCACTTGCCGTGGGCCAACAGCGTCTTCGGCACCGTGCCGTTGGACGCGGAGCAGTGGGCGGTGTGCCTGGCCACGGCGTCCAGCGTGCTCCTCGCCGAGCTGGTGGCGCGTGCCGCGGGGCGGGGGAGTCGGCGCGGATCGACATCCTCCGAGTGACGCTTTCGGGACAAGTGGGGCCGCACGGCCGGATGTTGCGGCCGTGCAGCCCATTCCGCCGGCCCATTCCGCCGGACGAGCCTGGGAGCCGGGGCCTGCTCTCTTTCGCCAGAACCCTGCGCCGGGGCCGACCGTCCCTGGAACCGGGGCCGTTCGGCCTCTGCGCCCGCACGTGGGAGGCGTCTCGGATGCTTCCGGCGCCGCCTCGGTCTCCGCACTGCGCGCCGCACACGAGCGGTTCGCGACGGAGGCCGGCCATGAGCGGGACGTGCGCGGTCTCGTGGCCGACTCCTGGCGACGCTGTCAGGCGTGCGGTGTACATCCCGACGGCAGCCGGCAGCCGGCAGCCGGCAGCCGGCAGCCGCGGCTGCGCTGGGCGTCCGCGACGAACTGAACTCCTGCCGTCGGGTCCATGCCCTCGCCGCCGTGCTTCCCCTGTTCCGCGAACTGCCGGCACCAACGCCCCCGGCACGGCACTGGAGTTGGGCCGAGCCGGGCAGATCGTGACGGGCGCGCACTTCAGCGCCGCCGTGCACGCCTGGTCCTGCGCCGCCGCCCTGGCGGCCGAGGCACAGCTCGCCCGGATGCCGTCCGTGCACCTCCTCGGACCGGACGGACAGGTGTGCCGCGGCGGCGAGGAGTCCCCGGCCGAGGTCCGCGTGCGGACGCTGGGCAGGGACGGCGCCCTGCTGGAGCGCGCGGGCCAGGTGCGCTGCCTCAGTCCGCGGCACAGCGAGATCGTGCCGGTGCTCGCCCTGGAGGGTCGGGGCGTGACACGCCAACGGCGGTCTGGCTGCCGAGCAACTCGACGACCTGCGCTCCTGCCTCTACGGCCTGAACGCCGTCCTGTGTCTGCACTTCACCCAGGAAGAGGAGAACTGCTTCGCCCTGGCGTCCTCTGCGCACGACGGAGCCCGGCCGGGCTCATGAGCGGGCTCACACGATGTCGAGTACGTCGTCCACGGGGCGGCGCGGTGTGCCGGGGCCTGCGGGGCCGTATCCGAGCCGGAGCACCATCTGGACGAATCCCATCGCCGACTGCGGGTCGCGCACGATCCATCGCAGTTCGGGCCATTCGAGGGCCTGGGACGTGAGTGAGGTGGCAAGCCCGTCGAGGGTGGCCTGGAGCAGAACGCGTTGCATGGCCTGGCCCGCCAGCATCCAGTCCCGCGGCCGGTCGCCCACGGTGCCCAGTACGGCGAGCTGGGGCGCGTTCTCGAACGCGGCGGCCTCGCGACCGGGAATGGGGCGTCTGCCGGCGAAGTCACGCACGGGCGCCCTGCCGGAGCGCCGGCGAGGGCCGAAGGCATACTCCGGTATCCCGTCGTTCGCGGTTTCCGCCGCTTCTGTGCCTACACGGGTCCAGCGCCTCAGCTCCCCGGCCGCGGCAGCGTCCATGGCATCGCGCCCCTCGGCGTCGCGCACAAGATCCAGCAGTGTGTGTACATGCCATACGTCGGGGAAGACCAGCCGCGCCCCCTCCAGGAGAGCGGCGGCGCCCAGGGCATCCTTGATGGCCTGGGGTATCGCCTCGTCGGTGAACGGGTCACGGCTGGTACGGCGGCGGTGAATCGCCGGATACAGCGGCACGAGGTCTTCCTCGAGGTCGTTCCCGGGAAGCGCTGGGCTGGTCAGGCGTACCCCCGCGAGCAGGCGCGGGTCCGCGGGGTCGGGTAGCAGCGCGGTGGCCGTTGCCCAGCCCGCGCGGGCCGCGGCGACGCGCAGGTTGAACAGGGCAGCGGCGCATCCCAGGTGAAGTCCGCGGGTGGTGGGGTCGGCCTGCGGCATCGCGCGCTCGAGATCCGAGTACACCTGGAAGGTGTCGGCACCGCGCAGAAGTCGAAATCTCCACGGTTGCGCGTTGTGCATGGACGGAGCCGCCGCGGCGTCTTCGACCAGGGCTGTCACGGTCTTCGTGTCGAGCTCACGTACGGACACTGGACCTGCCTCCCTCCAGGGCCGACCGCCATCCACGGAATGGGCGATTCCCGTCCCATCCACTATTCCACGGTGGTCCCGGACGCGTATTCCACAGCGCTCCGGGGCACGTGACCGCGGAACCTGGAGTGTGCGGCGAAGGCTCCCCCGACCGGCACGGTACGAATCTCTCGATCAGCTCTTGCCGAGCTGTGGACCGCCACCGTCACGCAGGACGGTCAGGCGGCGGCGGTATTCGTCCTCGTCGATCTCTCCGCGGGCGAAGCGTTCGGCGAGGAGCCGCTCGGCGGCGGGCCCGCGCTGTGCGGGACCGGTCGTCACCCCGGAGCCGGCCGACCGGAACAGCAGGACGCCGAGGACGATGAGGAGGGCCCAGAAGATGATCATGCCGAGCGACATGACGAACCAGCTCCACCCACTCGGATCATGGCCGTACCAGAGCATCACGGTCACCCACTTCCTCGCGTCCACGGGACGCGGGCTTCACGCCCGTGGTCTCGGTGCGTCACTCTCACCGTCGCCGCCGTCCGCTCGTCCGTCATGGGCCGAAGAGCCCAAACCGGCCGGGGCAATGGTCCCTGACTCTGAGGGACCGGCCGAGGCGCGAGCTGGGGACAGGGCCGTGATCACGCCTCCCGTTCGATACCGGTCACCGGTGATTCGAGGGGCGAGCGAGTTGTGGACGGTGCAGTGCGAGACGACCGTGAGCATGGCGGCATGGCGGCAGGGCGTTGAGCGGACTGCCTGGGTGCGCAGAACGAAGCGGTTCGGTACGCCGGATGCCTCGATGGCGACGTCGGCACCCGGTCCCCCGGACAGCTCGACGATCACGTTCCGTGACCTTCCATGCTGCTTTCTGCGCACTCATGGGCTGTGCGTCGGCGGCCTGTGCCCGCAGTGGTGGTGAGTGGGACCGAGTTCGGACCTGACAGGCACGACTTGCTTTCAAGCCTTGGCATCGATCGTGATCGGTTTGCCCTGTTCCAGCCGGCCGGCGGTCACGGTCCCGGGGTCCTTGCCCCTGGCGAGACACTTCACCACGATGTCGCGGTCCCTGATGATCCCGGGGAGTCGGTCGCCGCCGCCGCACTGGTGACGGTTCCCTCCCGTGTCACCCACACACGCACGGTGGCGCCCTTGGCAGTTCCCGGCTCCATGAGGGCCGCTTTCGTCCGCACGACACGAGGGCGTCGGTCCAGCTCCGTCGATGCCGACCGCCAAGGGGAATCGCCGCCGCACCTGTCTCCTCACGTGCGGCTCCACATGCGCCGGGGAGGGGATTGGGGTACTCCTCGAAGGAGAGCAGTACCGCGGTCGGCATGCCTGCGACGTCCGGAGCATGCACGCCATCGGAGTCGTTCGCCGTCATCCACCGTCGTATCCAGCTTCGTACGAGACGGAGGCCGCCGCCATGCAACCAGTCGTCACCGTGGGCCTCGACGGTTCACCCGGGAGCCTCGCGGCTGCCCGGTGGGCCGCCGACGAGGCCGAGAAGCGCAGGCTCACGCTGCGCCTGCTGCACGCATGGCCCCTGCTCGCGCCGGAACAGGCCGGTGTTCCCTCAGAAGTCGATCAGAACTACTGGGCCAAGCGTCTCGTCCACACCGCTCAAGCCGAGTTGCAGGCACACCATCCGGCCCTGACCGTCGTCGGGAACCTGACCGCCGAAGACGCCCAGGAGGCGCTGCTCCATGCGGCCTCCGATTCCGAGATGCTCGTGCTCGGTTCACATGGGCTGGGGTCCATCGCGAGCTACTTCATGGGCGACGTCAGCATGCCGGTCGTGGCACGGGCCGAGCGGCCGGTGGTAGTGGTTCGCGCCGAAACCCGGGACGAGGGAACTGCCTCCGCGCCTGCCGGTCGTGTGGTGGTGGCGCTGAAACTGCGCGAACCCTGCGACGAGGTACTCGACTTCGCGTTCCACAGCGCCGCCGCCAGGGGTGTTCCCCTCCTGGCCGTCCACGGCCGAAGCGTGCCGCTCCACGCGCGCACACCCTGGGGAGTGGACCACCACGTCAGCGAAGAGATGACGAAGGACGCGCGTCAGGAGCTGGACAAGGTCCTCCGCCCCTGGCGCCAGAAGTACCCGCAGGTGGAGGTGGCCGACGGCATCCGTCTCGCGAGCCCCGCCAAGGCCGTCGTGCAGGCCTCTGAAGGCGCCGCGCTCCTGGTCGTCGGCCGTCGCGCACATCGGCACGGTGTGTCACCCCACCTGAGTCCCGTCGCCCACGCCGCCCTCCACCACGGACACTGCCCTGTCGCCGTCGTCCCCCATGAGTGAGTCCGGCCACCCCGGCGGGCAGGCTCCGCGCGCGGAGGTGTGCGAGACCCATACCGCGATCGTGTTTTTCGCCGGAGATCGCGCCTACAAGGTCAAGAAACCGGTGTCCCTGGGATTCCTGGACTACACCACACGGGCGGCGCGCCGGACAGCGTGCGAACGCGAAGTCGCTCTCAATCGCCGCTTCGCCCCCGACGTCTATCTGGGTCTGGGCGAATTCGGCAGCCCGGACGCCGAAGCACCCGAACCCCTCGTGGTGATGCGCCGCATGCCCGCAGACCGACGCCTGTCCCGTCTCGTACGGAACGGGGCCGCCCTGGACGACGTCCTCCGGGCCGTCGCGCGGCACCTTGCGGTGTGGCACGCGGACGCGCCCCGCGGTCCGGATGTGGACGCGGAAGGCACACGGGACGCGCTGTCATCTCGGTGGGAGGCCAGCTTCGCGCACGTGCACGCGTCGGCCGACGACGGCTCCGTGCCCGACGGGGTGACGGAGGTGGAACGGCTGGTGCGCCGCTATCTCGCAGGACGCGAGCGGCTCTTCGCCTCCCGTATCGAGCAAGGGCGGGTGGTCGACGGTCACGGAGACCTGCTCGCCGAGGACGTCTTCTGCCTGGACGACGGCCCCCGCGTCCTGGACTGCCTGGAGTTCGACGACCGGCTGCGCTACGTCGACGGCCTGGACGACGCCGCCTTCCTCGCCATGGACCTGGAACAACTCGGCGCCCCGGAGGCCGCCGCCTACTTCCTCGCGCGGTACAGCGAGTACTCCGGTGATCCGGCGCCCGCGTCGCTGTGGCACCACTACGTCGCCTACCGCGCGTTCGTCCGCGCCAAGGTCTCCCTGATCCAGGCCCGCCAGGGCGCGCCCGGCGCGGAGGCGGCGTCACGACGGCTGGTCTCGACGACGCTGCGCCATCTGCGCACCTCCGCCGTCGGCCTGACCGTCGTCGGCGGGCTGCCGGGCAGCGGGAAGTCCACCCTGTCCGGTGCGCTGGCCGACCGGCTGGGGGTCACCCTGCTCAGCAGCGACCGCGTCCGCAAGGAACTCGCGGGCATTCCCGCGGAGCAGTCCGCGGCGGCCGGCTACGGCGAGGGCCTGTACACACCCGAGTGGACCGCCAGAACCTACGCCGCCCTCCTCGACCGGGCGGCCGCGCTGCTGTCCGCCGGTGAGTCGGTCGTCCTCGACGCCACCTGGTGGGACACGGCACAGCGCGAAGCGGCACGGCGCGTCGCCGAGCGCACCAGCGCCGACCTGGTCGCCCTGCACTGCCACGTCCCGGACGACGTGTCAGCGGCCCGCCTGAGCATGCGGGCCTCCGGCCCGTCCGACGCCGACCTCGACATCGCCACCGCCATCGCGGCCAGGGAACCCGCGTGGCCCGAGGCCGTCGCCGTCGACACCAGTGGCACGTTGGATTCCGCGGTCGCCCGGGCGCTGGCGGCCGTACGGCCGTGGGGCACCGGTCAGGCCCCGGTCTTCCGCCGCCCCTACATGGAGCCGGACTGACGGGAGAGACACGGATCAGGGCACGCAGCGGATCGTGCCGGCTCACCACACCGACGAGCCGACCGTGATGGTCGGTCACGGGGCGGTGAGCGGCCGGACGCTCGACCGAACCGGGCGCCACGCGCCGTACGCGCTACACCTGCGGCAGCCGGGGACGGGGGAGTCGACCGCCTGGCAGGCACGGAATGCGGTCGTGCAGATGGGCGTCTGCGGTTCGATCAGTACCCAGCATGCACACCAGGCGCAGCCGACTCCCCCGCCGACCGGACCCCAGCCCTGGGGCCATTGGTCCCTGTTGCGACCAGCGAGATGGGGCCGGAAGGTCATCCGGCAGGGACCGCCAGCCCCAGGTGCACCACGACCTGCGGCTTCTGGCTGTCCCGGACATGGAGAACGATCAGAACGCACGGCCCCGGGCGTCGCAAGCCGGGGGAGGCCGGCCGCCGGCCGCGCGCAGACTGTCGACCCGACGTGAGGCGTCGGCCGACGGGCGCGCCGTGTTCGGCCAGACCGACGGCAGGGGGGAGGGGTTCTACCGCGACCGCTGGTCGCACGACAAGGTCGTGCGCTCCACGCACGGCGTGAATTGCACCGGCTCGTGCTCGTGGATGGTCCCTCACCGGTCCGCATCCGCCACCGCCGTTCGACTTGCCGCCCTGCCTGCGAAGGAATCATCCGGGCGGCAATCGGATGCTGAATTGCAAAATTTCGCAATTAGTTAGATGCTATGTTGGCTGTGCCCGCAGGCTGCTGCGGACACACCCATCTGTGCCGGCCCCGTGTGGGGATGTCGTCGGGGAGATCGAGGGGCCGTGTCCGTTCCGCTGTACCAGGCCAAGGCCGATTTCTTCCGGTTGCTGGCGCATCCGGTACGGATACGGGCGCTGGAGCTGCTGCAGCACGGGCCGATGCCGGTGCGTGATCTTCTTGCGGCGATCGAGGTAGAGCCCTCCATCCTGTCGCAGCAGCTGGCGCTGCTGCGCCGCTCGGGCATCGTCACCTCGCAGCGAGAGGGCTCCACCGTGGTCTATGCCCTCGCGAGCGGGGACGTCGCCGACCTGCTGCAGGCCGCGCGCCGGATCCTGACCGAGATGCTCACCGGGCAGAACGAGCTGCTGGCCGAGCTTCGGGAAACCGAGGTCGCCGCGCGATGAGCACCTCCTTCGGCTTTGACCGGGTCGGGGCCCGGCTCGCCCCGCTGCTGCCCGGCCGTCCCGATCTGACGGAGATGCGCCGGGATCCGCGCCGGGACCTGCTGGCCGGCCTCACGGTGGCGATCGTCGCGCTGCCGCTCGCACTCGGATTCGGTGTCTCCTCCGGGCTCGGCGCCGAGGCGGGGCTGGCGACCGCGGTGGTCGCCGGTGCGCTCGCGGCGGTGTTCGGCGGATCGAATCTGCAGGTGTCCGGGCCGACCGGGGCGATGACGGTGGTGCTGGTGCCGATCGTCGCCGAACACGGGCCCGGCGCGGTGCTGACCGTCGGACTGATGGCGGGCGTGATGCTCGTCGCACTGGCGGTGCTGCGGACCGGCAAGTACATGCGGTACGTGCCCGCACCCGTCGTCGAGGGCTTCACGCTCGGCATCGCCTGCGTCATCGGCCTGCAGCAGATTCCGAACGCCCTCGGCGTGCCCAAGCCCGACGGCGACCGCGTCCTCGTGGTGACCTGGCGCGCGCTGGAGGAGTTCGCGAAGAACCCGAACTGGACCGCCGGCGCCTTCGCCCTGGCAGTCGCCGCCCTGATGCTGATCGGCGCTCGCTGGCGGCCCACGATCCCCTTCTCCATCCTCGCGGTGATCGCAGCCACGATCGTGGCCCAGGCGGCCGGCCTGGATGCGGCGAAGCCGATCGGTGACCTGCCGTCCGGTCTGTCGGCTCCGTCGCTCGCCTTCCTCGACCCGGGCGCGCTCGGCTCGCTGCTCGCCCCAGCGGTTGCGGTGGCCGCGCTGGCCGCTCTGGAGTCCCTGTTGTCGGCCTCGGTCGCCGACGGCATGACGGTCGGCCAGAAGCACGACCCCGACCGTGAGCTGTTCGGGCAGGGTCTGGCCAACATCGTCGCCCCGTTGTTCGGTGGTGTCCCGGCCACCGGTGCGATCGCCCGCACCGCGGTCAACGTCCGTACCGGCGCGAGTTCCCGGCTCGCCTCCCTGGTCCACGCCGCGGTCCTCGCGGTGGTCGTCTTCGCGGCAGCACCCCTCGTCTCCCGGATCCCGCTGGCCGCGCTCGCGGGTGTGCTGATTGCCACTGCGATCCGTATGGTCGAGGTCGGCTCGCTGAGGGCGATGGCGAAGGCCACCCGTTCCGATGCGCTGGTCCTCGTGCTCACGGCGGTCGCGACGCTCGCCCTCGACCTTGTGTACGCCGTGATCACCGGCCTGGTCGTGGCCGGCGCTCTGGCTCTGCGTGCCGTCGCGAAGCAGGCCCGCTTCGACCAGGTCCCCCTCGACCGCGGCGACCACAGCGCCGAGGAACATGCCCTGCTCGCCGAGCACATCGTGGCGTACCGCATCGACGGGCCGCTGTTCTTCGCCGCCGCGCACCGCTTCCTGCTGGAACTGACCGAGGTCGCGGACGTCCGGGTCGTGATCCTGCGGATGTCGCGCGTGTCGACGATGGACGCCACCGGCGCGCTCGTGCTGAAGGACGCGGTGGAGAAGCTGACCCGGCGCGGGATCCTCGTCCTGGCCTCCGGCATACGCCCCGGCCAGCGCCAGGTCCTGGACTCCGTCGGCGCGCTGGAACTGCTGCGGCACGACGGCCGGGACCACGTCACCACCCCGGAGGCGATCCGGGCCGCCCGCGAGCACCTGGAACTGGCAGGGGTCCTGCCGACCCCCGCCCACCGGCAGATGACTGTCCCGAAAGCCGCGACGTCCCCCGAATCCCGTGAGGAGCCTGCCCGATGACGCTTCCCCCTGCGGCCCTGCACATGGCCGAGGTCTCCGGCGCGGAGGCACTGTGTCTGGTGGAGGGCAGCAGCCTGGGGCGGTTGGTGTACGTGCGTCGGGAGCAGACCGTCGTACGGCCTGCCCGGCACGTGCGGCAGCACGGGCGTCTGATCGTCCGGGCCTCTTTCCGGGCGACTGTGGTGCCCGAGGCGGTGATGTGTCAGGTGGACGAGATCCGGGTCGTGACGGCACCGGCTGGACGGTGACCTTGTCCGGCCCCGCCGAAGCGATCACCGACCCGAACGAGGCCGCCCTCCCCATTGCCTCAAGGGCATGGGAGGTGCACCCATCCGCCGCACCCTGGCCGACCGGAGCCATGGCCCGCACGGCGCCGTACTGCGCATTCACCCCAAGACCGTCACCGGTTTCTGTCTCGCCCGCGCGGAGAACTGATGTCCACCGAGCTTGAAGCGCTGCCCCAACGGCACGTACTCACCGTCCCCAGCGAGCCGCCCGCCGTCCGCCTTGCGCGAGAGACCGCGGAACAGGTGCTGGTCGAGTGGGGAATCGGTCTGCGCCACCCCACGGTGGATCCGGCGCTGCTGATCCTGGGCGAGCTGGTGACCAACGCCGTCCGGCATGCCGCCGTGCTCTCCCCGCAGGTCACCGTGATCTACGCGGCGGGCGCGGACTGTCTGGCCTTCGCTGTGCACGACCGCCACCCCTATCAGCCACCGCTGTACGGGGCGGCCACCGCAACCGGCGCGAGCGGGCTCGGAACCGTCATGGAGCTCGTCATCACCATGGGCGGCACCGCGGTGGTCCGTGGTGACGCCGACGGCCGGGGCAAGAGCATCTGGATCACCCTCCCTCTCTGACCGGAGCGCAGACCCTCACCATCCGACCCGCGCAAGGGTGTGCATCACCATGACCATCGACTCGGGCCACACCGTCCAGGACCGCCGTGGCGTCCACGTCCTCTCCCTCGCCGGATGCCTCGGCCCCGACGCTGTGAGCCGCTTCACCGGAGCCGTCGGCTGGGCCCTGGCCCCGCGGCGCCGGCCCTGTCGTCGATCTCACCGAGCTGCATCGCTGGCCGACAGCAGGGCAGCCGGCCGTCACCGACGCCGCTCACCGCTTCGCCGAAGCGGGCCGCAGCCTGGAGCCGGCCGCGATCCCCGCCGACGGCTCCCTCGCCTCGGCCGGTGACTGCGCCCGCCCATCCCGGTCCACGCCGGCCTGACCTCCGCGCTTGCCGCACACAGCAGCGGGCAGCGGGCAGTAGGCAGCGGGCGGATCGGAGCGAGGAGCGCCAGGAGCGGCGCACCACGGGCCGGCCGGAGGGCGAGCCGGTAGCCGACCCGGCCCGGTCGTCCCCGGGCGAAGGCGTCGTCGCCGTCTCGTACCGGTACGAGCGCGCGGGCGTCCTCCTCTGCGGCGATCACGATGTCTTGGGCGAGCCCGTGTCCGCCGGCTCACGACGGCCCGAGGCGCCGGCGGCGACCGCGTGGGCGAGGTCGGTGGCGCCGTCCTAGGCCGCCTGCGCGGCGACTGCCTCGACGGGGAGCGGGCCCGCGCCCTGCGAGTGCAGGTCGCCGATGAGGGCTCCGGCGCCGAGGAAGCCTTGCACGGCGGGAAACCGCGCAGTGAGGTGATACTCACGCAAACCTCCCTCACACAACCTCGGTAATTGCTAATGTTGGCAATTCGAGAGTTCGCCACTGCTGGAATCGGCGGTGCGGTGTCTCGGCGCGGATTCGGTTTGGCCGGTTGCGCGGGTGAGGACGGGCCGCATGTGTGTGACGAGTGGGTGGATACGATGCGCCGAGGTCCGGCCGGCGGTGCAGTGCTGTTGCTGCGGGGAGGAGACGGCCCGGTGAGTACGCCGCTGTACCAACTGAAGGCCGAGTTCTTCAAGACGCTCGGGCATCCGGCACGCATCCGGGTCCTGGAGCTGCTGAGCGAGCGCGAGCACGCGGTCGCGGAGATGTTGCCCGAGGTGGGTATCGAGCCCGCGCACCTTTCCCAGCAACTGGCGGTGCTGCGGCGGGCGAACCTGGTCGTGACGCGCAGGGAAGGCTCCACGGTGTACTACTCGCTGACGAGTCCGCATGTCGCCGAGCTCCTGCGGGTCGCCCGCACCATCCTCTCCGGGGTGCTGACCGGCCAGGCCGAGCTCCTCGCCGACCTCCAGGCCGCCCGGATCCAGGCCGAACCGCCGTCGTGACGGCGGCCCGCACACGGCGGCCGTCTCCCGTGAGCCGGGCAGCGGACGCGGATCGGGAGACGGCCATCCCCGCACGTCAGCCAGGCATTACTCGGCTGATGCCCCGGGACGATCCGCTGCCTGTCCGGTGTGCGGACAGCCGACGAGGCGGGTGCATGGTTTCCACGGGCGCGTGATCGCGGACGTGCCGGTGGACGGACGGCGGGTCGTGGCGTCGGTGCGGGTCCGGCGCCTGGTCTGCCCGGTGTTCAACTGTCCGCGGCAGACGTTCCGTGGGCAGGTTCCCGGCGTCGTGGCGCGCTACCAGCGCCGCACCAACCGCTTGGCCCGCCAACTTGGCTCTGTGGTCAAGGAGTTACTGAGATCTAACGGGTGGTGTCGCGGGGCTGTGTGTCCTGAACTGCAGGGACCCGTGTCCGCCGAGCGGCATCACACGAAGATCACGAGGAGCCGCCTCGCGCCAGGCACCTGCGAATGAGGTCAGTGGTGGAGACGCCCGCCGTGTACTCCACGAGCTGCAACTTCCCCGCAGCGGCCACCGGACCGAAGACCTCTTCGACGGCATCCGGCGAGATGTCGTCTCCGTGCACGACCACCGCGATGTCATGATCGTCCAGGAACTCGGTCGTCACGCGTTCCGGAGCGTTCGGTATCACCGCGTCGACGTAGCGGCACGACTCGATCACCGTGACCCGCTCGGCCAGAGTCATGATGGGCCTTCGCTTGTACCCGGTCACGACCTCGTCCGAGAGGACGCCGACGATCAGCCGCTCTCCGAAGGTTCGCGCGGCCTTGAGAAGCGCCACATGGCCAGGGTGGAAGAGATCTCCCACCATGTCGACGTAGACATTCCTCCGCTTGCTCGTCTCAGCATGGTCGGCCACAGCCGCTGTCCCCCTCTGCGTCGTCCGGCTGACCAACCCTGATGTGATCACTCACCACTGTCAACCACGGCCCCGATGCAACGATCCCTGACGATCTTCGTCCGGTGTCGGTCGGTGGAGGCGTGCCCTTGCAGTTCAGGAGGCACGGCTCGCGACATCACCCGTTGAATGTCAGCAGCGGGCCGGGCGGGCGCCCGCCTCTTCCGTGTGCCGGCCTGCGCGATCTCCCGCTCGACCGCCCCGCGTATGGTCACGCGCAGGCCGCACCGTCGCTACGCGTCCCGCGGGTGCTCGGCATCGACGACTTCGCCCTCAAGCGTCGGCCCCGCGGCAGTATGACTGCCGGCCCGGCTGCTGCAACACCGTCCGCACCGACACCCACGCCCGTCTCATACGCGAACGCGCCGACGAGATCGACCAGCTCGCCGCCACGCCCCCAGCCCAGTCAGCAAGCGCCTGCACGCCGACGCCAACCGGCTCCGCTCGCCTTCGATCTGGCCCGCACCCGCAGCCGCCGCAAGGTCTCGTCGGTCACCAAGAGCAACGCCCAGCAGTACGGCATGGTGCTGTGGGACGACGTCTTCAAGCGGGTCGCGCTCGACTACCCGGACGTGGAGACGGAGAGCGTCCTGGTCGACGCCATGTCGGCGAAGTTCGTGCTGAAGCCGGAGGATCTGTCGGTGGTCGTCGCGTCCAACCTGAACGCCGACATCCTCTCCGACCTCGGCAGCGCGCTGGCGGGCAGCCTGGGCCTCGCCGCCAGTGCCAACCTCAACCCCGAGCGCCGCTTCCCCAGCATGTTCGAGCCGGTCCACGGCTCCGCCCCGGACATCGCCGGACAGGGCCTCGCCAACCCGATCGGCGCGGTCGGCAGCGCGGCCCTGATGCTGGACCACTTCGGCCTGCCGGACCAGGCGGCCCGGCTGAACAAGGCGATCGAGACGACCACGGCCGCCGGCATCCTCACCCGCGACGTCGGCGGCAGCGCCTCGACCGAGGACGTCGTCAAGGCCCTGATCGACGCGCTGAACGCCTGAGAGCGAGGAGGGGACTTCTCTTCAGCCACGACGTAGGCGACAGGGCCGGTGCTCGACCAGCGTGCGAGGCGCAGGCCGAATCCGCTCGGCATGCCCCGGAAGTTCAGGGGCCGGCTGCTGGAGCCGTCGGTGACAGCATCGAAGAAATCGTCTGTGACCGGGAGGAGCGACACGTTTCGGTGCAGTGGTACGGCGGCGGCCTCACCTTCGCCCGCCGCGCCGGACGCCAGTCCGGTTCGGCCACCCGCGGTTCACGGATGTCGGATCGGGGTCGGCGGCCAGGCCGGGGCGGCGTAGGGACAGTGGAACGTGTGGCGTCCCGACCCGATCTCGAACGGGTCTCTGCCGTCGGGGAGTCGGACCTCGGCCCGGGTGTTCGGGGGGACCACGACCTCGACGACGAGGGTGTCTGCCGTGCTGCCCTCGATGCGCCAACCCGCCTCGGCCCTGCCGTACGGGGTGTCGTGGGACGCCTTCGCCCAGGTCAGGTCGCCGCCCGGGAGCGGGGCGATGCGCAGCCGCCGCCAGCCGGGTTCGGCGGCGGCGAGGCCCGCCACCGTACGGTGCAGCCAGTCGGCGACGGCGCCGAGCGCGTAGTGGTTGAAGGAGGTCATCTCGCCGGGGTTGACGGTGCCGTCGGGCAGCATCGAGTCCCAGCGCTCCCAGACGGTGGTGGCGCCCATGGTCACCGGGTACAGCCACGACGGGCAGTCCTTCTCCAGGAGCATCCGGTAGGCGAGCTGCGGTTCGCCCGCCGCGCACAGGGCGTCGCAGATCAGCGGCGTGCCCGTGAAACCGGTGGCGATACGGAAGGACGCGCGGCGCACGATGTGCGCCAACCGTTCGGCGGCGCCCCGCCGTTGGCGTTCCGTCGGCAGGAGCGCGAAGGAGAGCGCCAGCGCGTACGCGGTCTGGGTGTCGGAGGCCAGCCGACCGTCCGGCGTGACGAAACGGTCGGCGAACCGCTCGCGTACCGCAGCCGCGTGCGCGCGGAAGCGGACGGCGTCGGCCCTGCCGTTCAAGTGCCCGGCGCGGTACAGGAGTTCGGCGGTCTCGGCGAGAACCTCGGCCGAGCGGACGACATACGCGTTGGCGACGAGGTCGCCGTCGGTCCGCGCCTCGCCCGGACGGTCCGGCGGGGCCTGCGGGTCGAGCCAGTCGCCGAGTTGGAAGTCCTGCCGCCACAGCCCGTCGCCCTCGGCGGTCAGCCGGATCGTGGCCTCGCCCCAGGCCCGCATGCTCGGGTACTGGGTGCGCAGCACCTCCAGGTCCCCGAATCGCCGGTACAGGGTCCACGGCAGGAGCACCGCGACGTCGGCCCACACCGCCTGCGCGCCCACGCCCTGGAACGCGGTCGGCAGTACGTCGGGGACGACGAGGGGCGGTACGCCGTCCGGCCGTGCCAGCTGCTCCGCGGACAGGTCGCGCAGCCAGCCGACGAGCATGCCGGAGCAGTCGTGGAGGAAGGACGCGGTGGGCGCGAAGACCTGGATGTCGCCGGTCCAGCCCATGCGTTCGTCGCGCTGCGGGCAGTCCGTCGGGACGTCGAGGAAGTTGCCGCGCATGCCCTGTACGACGTTCTCGTGCAGCCGGTTCACCAGCGGGTCGGAGCACTCGAACCAGCCGGTGCGGGCCATGTCCGTGTGGAGCACGACCGCCTCGACGTCGGCCGGGTCGAGCGGTCCGGGCCAGTTCCCGATCTCGGCGTACCTGAAGCCGTGGAAGGTGAAGAGCGGTTCGTACGTCTCCACGCCTCCGCTCGTCTCCTCGCCTTCGCCGCGCAGGACATAGCTGTCAGTGGCGGCGGCGATCCGCAGCGGACGGATGCTCGGTTCGCCGTCCTCCAGCACCTCCGCGTGGCGCAGGGTGACCTCGTGGCCTGCGGTCCCCGAGACGCGGATGCGCAGCCGGCCGACCAGGTTCTGGCCGAAGTCCAGGACGGTCCTCCCGGACGGTGTCGTGGTGACCGAGACCGGGGCGACGGTCTGGGTGCGTCGTACGGGGGGACCGGTCGGTGCCACCAACTCCGCTCGGGACGGAGGGAGTTCGCGCACGGGTACCCAGCCGGACACATCGTGTCCCGGCGCGGACCAGCCCGGCCGCTCGCGCCGCGCGTCGTAGGCCTCACCGTCGTAGATCTCCGAACGCAAGACCGGGCCCTCCGCCGTGCGCCAGTGCTCGTCGGTCACGACGGTCCGCACTGTGCCGTCGGCGTACACGATCTCCAACTGGGCCAGGAGCACGCGGTGTTCGCCGTAGATGTTGCGTCTGCCGCCGTGGAAGCCCAGTCGCCCGGTGTACCAGCCCTCGCCGAGCAGTGCCCCGAGGGTGTTCTCGCCGGTCCGCAGCAGGGGGGTGACGTCGAAGGTCTGGTAGCGCAGCCGGTGCGGGTAGGAGGTCCAGCCGGGGGCCAGGACGTGATCGCCGACGCGCTCGCCGTTGATCTCGGCCTCGTAGACGCCGTACGCGGTGATGTACAGCCGGGCCGAGGCGACGCGGCCGGTGAGGGCGAAGTCACGGCGGAGCAGCGCGACGGGCAGCGGCTCCCCGGCGGGGGTGCTGTCGGGGGTGACGGGGCGGGCCGTCCAGTCGGCCGGTGCCAGGAGTCCGGTCTCGGCGTACGAGGTGCCCGACCAGGGCGACGGCTCGTCCTCGCCCTCACCCCAGACGCGTACGCGTACGCCGACGCGTTCCCGGGAGCCCAGCCGTCGCCCCGGCCAGGGCACGAGGAGGGAGTCGGCGGACGCCACGCGCCCGGTGTCGGCGAGGACCGTGCCGTCGGCCGCGGTGATCTCCACCTGGTGCGCGGCCTGCCGCCAGTTCGCGGCGTCGGTGAGCGTGCGCCAGCTCAGGCGGGGAGCGGACTCGCCGATTCCCAGGGGCTCGCGGTGATGCTCGAAGGCGGGAGGTGCGACATGCACAGGGATCAACTCCGGCTCGGGTCATGGCAGATGTACACCCGTGGGGCACCGCCCTCGTCAGGGACGGGGTCCCCGGCGGCGGCGCGCACGCCCTCGCGGACGGTCTCGCCGGTCCGGGGGTCGACCACCCGGTAGGGGAGCGGGACGTGTCCCGGGTCGGTGACGAACAGCGGGCCGCCCTCCTCCGCGTAGCAGAGGTACAGCACTCCGGACACGGACAGGCCCCGGGGCGCCAGGGCGGACCGCCAGTCCGGTCGCAGGTCCGTCAGCGGAAGGCCGTCGAGGATCCGGGAAATGCGCCCGACGTGGCGCGAGCCCTCGAAGTCCAGTGCCTCCTGCCAGCCCGCGTCCTTGGCCAGGAAGAACTCTTCGTGGCCGGGTTCGGCGGCGTGCAGCCGCCACTGCCACAGGCTCGCCGCGCCGTAGACCACGCCCATCGTGCCGCCGGCGCACAGGTTGCTCCAGGCCTCGTGTCCCTGCCACCAGCCCGCGGCCCGGCCGGGGCGGCCGGTGTTCTCGTACGTCGGCTCGCCGTTGGCGACCGCCTTGGGCGGGGTGTTGCGCCACATGTCCGCGACCCGTTCCTGGACGTGCCCGCCCATGTGGCCGGTCTGGCACCACTGGAAGTGCAGCCAGGCCTCGCTCTGGTGGGCGCGGTTGTCGGAGTGCGGACGGTAGTGGACGCCGCAGGGCTGGCCGTAGCCGTCCCAGCGGCCGACCTCCGCGCCGCCCGCCGCGATCTGCGGCTCGCCGCCCTCGCCGTCGGCGCCGACCAGGTACACCACGGGGGCGGCGCCGTAGCGGGCGACGAGATAGCGGCAGTAGCGCGCGTACTCCTGCGGCGGGACCACCGGACCCGCCACCCGCAGGCCCTTCCAGCCGAAGCCGTGGAAGAGCGGCTGGAGCACGGGGACGATCCCGTGGTCGCGGAGGATGCCGATCAGCCGGTCGAGGTACCGGAAGTACGCCGGGTTCAGCTCATTGACGTGACCGGTGGGCAGGTCCTCGAAGCCGACGTCGAAGCCCTCGTCCGCGGTGCGGTCGCGGGGCCCGCGCGCGTCCATGTCGGGCTGGACGCTCATCAGCAGGGCCGCGTTGAAGCCCTTGGCCCGCCGGTCGGCGGCGTACTGCGCGACCTGTTCCTCGGTGGCCCGCCAGGGCAGGGCCCAGGCGGTGTCGCCGACCAGCAGCGCGGGCGTCCCGTCGGCGTGCACCAGGTTGCGTCCGCCGGGAGACATCCGCCAGAAGCCGTGCCGGTGGAAGGCGTCGCCGTCGTCCGCGGCAGGGCGGACGACCAGCGCTCCGCCCTGCCCGGACAGCCCTTCGTCCGCGACGGAAGCGCCGCTGCGCCAGGTCCAGCGGCCGTCCGGCTCCGGGGAGGCGAACCGGACCTTCCAGGTCCGGCCGCCGTCCCAGAAGGCCGGGCGGCGCAGTGCGGTCCCGGACTCATGGGTGAACTCGGCCCATACGTCGACGTCCGTGTAGGGGTTGGCGTAGTCGCGTGCGCCGGTCAGGGTGATCTCGGTCTGCCGCCAGCAGGCGACCACCGGTTCCGCTTCCGCTTCCGCTCGTCTGTCCGTCATGACCGGCTCACTCCTGGCCGACGGCGACGTCGGCGGTGAGCGGGAGGGCAGTCGACGACGGACCCGCTTCCAGCCTGAAGGTACCCGGCTCGACGGCCCAGCGGCCCGCCTCGGCGTCCCAGTGCCTGAACGCCCGCGCGTCCACCGTCACCGTCGCGACGACCTCCTCGCCGGCCGCGGCCTCGACCACGGCGAAACCGGCCAGCCAGCGGACCGGGCGCTCCACGCCGCCGCTCGGACGGCCGGCGTACACCTGCACGACCTCCTTGCCGTGCCGCGTGCCACTGTTACGTATCCGTACCTGCGCCGTGCAGTCGGCGCCGGGCCGGGCCTCACCCTGGACGTCGATCGAGACGTACTCCCAGGTGGTGTAGCCGAGTCCATGGCCGAAGCCGTAGCGGGGCGGCTGCCAGCCGGCCCGGCCGGTTCCCCGGTAGCCGATGAACAGCCCCTCGTCGTAGGCGAGGACGCCGTCGACCGGCTCGGTGGCGGGCAGCCCCCGCTCGGACGCGGGCCAGAGGGTCGGCAGCCGTCCGCCCGGCTCCGCCACACCCAGCAGGACATCGGCGAGCGCGTTGCCGAACTCCTGCCCGGGGAACCAGGCGAGCAGCACCGCCGCCACCTCCTCGGCCCAGGGGAGCAGCACCGGGGCCCCGGAGTTGACCACCACGACGGTACGGGGGTTGGCCTCGGCGACCCGGCGGACGAGTTCGTCCTGCCGGCCGGGCAGGGCCAGGCTGTCGCGGTCGAAGCCCTCGCTCTCGACCTCTTCGGTGGTGCCGACCACGACCACGGCGACATCGGCCGCGCGGGCGAGTGCCACGGCCCGCTCGATCTCCTCGTCGTCGCTGCCCTGCGGCGGCTGGAGGTTGAGCTGGAACATGGTGACCGTGTCACCGATGGCGTCGTCGGCGGAGACGATGTCGTCCTCGGCCGAGACGATGTCGTGGGTGAGCACGACCTCGGTCTCCTCGCCTTCGGCCAGGTCGACGGTGTGGAGCCGCTGGGGCGGAGTCATCAACCCCTCCACCAGGTCCGTACCCGGCGGGAGTTGAAGGCGTACGTCGAACACCTCGGCCCCCGCGACGGACATCCGGAAGCGGCCGGTGCCCGAGCCGCCGATCGCGTACTGTCCGGCGTCGGCCGCGCGGACCACGGTGTGCACCTCCACCCGGGCGACCTGGCCGATGGGCACACCGGGGCCGTAGGATCCCATCCAGGTGTAGGCGGCCCCGGCGCGGCGCTCGGAGCCGAGCAGGGTTCCGTCCGCGGCGAGGAAGCGCACCTCCGTCCCCTCGCCCGAGCCGTCGGGGTGGCGGAGGTAGGACAGTGCCGCGACGGGTGTGCGGGTCTGCGGGGTGACGCCGATTCCGTGGGCGACCTCGACGTCGTCCCCCAGAGCGGCGCGGATGCCGTCGAGCGGCGAGACGGTGTGGGGCGGGAAGACGGTGGCGCTGCCTCCGCCGAGGGTCCGGGCCACGGCGGCGTTGGGGCCCAGGACGGCGACCCGGCTCAGGGCCGCGCGGTCCAGCGGCAGTACGGCGTCCTCGTTGCGGGCCAGCACGAACCCGGCGGCGGCGGTCTCGCGCAACCGGGCCGCCACCGACACGGCGTCGTGCTCCGGCGGCCCGGCGGTCGTGGGCACCTCGCTCAACGCGCCGACCCGGGCGGCGAGGCGCAGCAGCCGCAGCACCTTGTCGTCCACGAGCGCCTCGTCGACCTTGCCCTCGCGTACGGCGGTGACCAGCGCATCGCCCCACGGGCCGATCGGGCCGGGCATCACCAGGTCGAGCGCCGCGCGTGCGGACGGCTCGGTGGTGCGGGCGGCGAACCAGTCCGACATCACCAGCCCGTCGAAGCCCCAGTCGTCGTGCAGGACCTCGCGCAGCAGCGGGCTCTCGGTCATCGGGTGCCCGTTGACCCCGTTGTAGGCGGCCATGACGGCCCAGACGCGGCCCTCGCCGACGATGTGCTCGAACGGCGTCAGGTAGAGCTCCCGCAGGACGCGCTCGTCGATCCGCGCGTCGAGCGTCATCCGCTGGGTCTCCGAGTCGTTGCCGACGAAGTGCTTCACGGTGGCCGCCACGCCGCCGCCCTGGACGCCCCGGACGTAGGCGACGCCGATCCGCGCGGTGAGCAGCGGGTCCTCGCTGAAGCACTCGAAGTGCCGTCCGCCGTAGGGGGTGCGGTGCAGGTTCACGGTCGGGGCGAGGAGGACGTCCACGCCCTTGGCGCGCGCCTCGTGGGCGAGCAGCCCGCCCAGCCGCTCGATCAGCGGCTCGTCCCAGGTGGCGGCCAGCGCCGTGGGCGAGGGCACGTTGGCGGAGGGGCTGCGCTCGTCCCACAGTTCGCCGCGGACTCCGGCGGGTCCGTCCGAGACGACCAGCCGGCGCAGGCCGACGGCGGGCTCGGGATGGAGGGCCCAGAAGTCCGCGCCGGTCAGCAGCCTCACCTTCTGCTCCAGGGCGAGCGCGCCGAGGCGCCGGGCGAACTCGGCTTCGTCGGCCGCGGGCGGTGCGTCGGTGGTGGGCTGCCGGGTCACGGCGTCCTCCTCGAAGAAGTGGGGTCGGTGGGGGAAAGGGGCGTCGCGGGGGCGTCGTCCGCGCGCTCGATGAGCACCCGGACGTCCCAGGGCCCGAGCGCGAGCGCGGTTCCTGCGGCGAGGTCCGCACCGGTGAACAGGTCGCGGACGTCGCCCGGTAGGCGGTAGTCGACCGGCTCCCAGGCCCAGTTGTGGACGAAGCGCAGGACGGCTCCGTCGGCGGTGGCGGCGGACGTGCAGGTGACGGAGGCCGGCCGGTCCTCGCGCCAGGCGTCGGACGGAAGCGAGACCGCGGCGACCCAGTCCGCGAGGCTGTGCGAGAGCTCACGGTCCGGGACGGTGCCGACGTACGTCACCCGGCCGCCGCCGTGCTCATGCGTGGTGACGGCGGCGAACTCGCCCAGATGCGGATGCGCGTACCCGGCGAGGACGGCGGCGCCGTCCGGGATCAGCCCGTCGGCCCAAGCGGTGGCCTGCCCGTGCAGGGCGGGGCCGTTCGACGTCCCGTCCCCTTCGGTGATCGTGACCGGCGTCAGCACATTGGTGAACTCCTGGTAGTACGCGCCCGCGGCGGGGCGCAGCACTCCGGGCATGACCGTGTGCCGGGCCACGGCCTCCTCGTCGGCGTAGCCGGTGCGTGGGGTGAGGACGAGATGGCCGCCGGCTTCGGCGTACCGGCGCAGCAGATCGAGGGTCGCGTCGTCCGCGACGTACAGCGCCGGGACGACCAGCACCGGCCAGCGGGCCGCCAACTCATCGGGTTCGGAGGGCAGTTGCTCCGGGGAGACGACGTCGACGGACAGCCCGGCGTCGAACAGCCCCCGGTAGAACGCGGCGACGATGCGGTCGTAGGACTGCGGGTCGCCGAACCAGGCGGGGGCGTTCCCCCTGAGCGGGGCCATGAACTCCATGGCCCAGCGGCTGTCGGCGGACAGCAGCAGCGCGACGTCGCTGCGGGGCCGCAGGCCGTCGATCGCCGGGCCGGACTGCTGCAACTCCCGCGCGATCACCGAGAGTTCCTGGTACGTCCGGCCGGGCTCCAGACTGTGGCCGAGGATGCCGCCCCAGTAGGTCTCCGCGCCGTAGTGCAGCGAGTGCCAGTGCCAGTACTCGATCATCCGCGCGCCGCGCGCGACCATGCTCCACACCGCCTGGCGGGCCTGGCCCCGGTACAGGGGGAGGTTGTCCGCGGAGCCGCCGATGGAGGTGGCGTTGGTCTCCATGACGAGGAAGGGCTCCTGGCGGATGCCGCGCGCCAGGTCGGTCTGGAGGTAGAGCCAGGCGGGGCCGGACCAGGGGACGAAGAACGGATGCAGTCCGCCGTCCGGCTCGTCGGGACCCGGCAGGGCCAGCCCCTCCTGGGTGGCGTAGTAGATGTTCGCCCCGGCGACGTCGAGAGGCCGGCCGATGGCCGAGATGTCCAGGCCCTGCTGGCCGAGGGCGACGCAGGTGGTGACGAAGTGGTGTTCCGGCACGAGACCGCGGACCAGCTCGGCGTGCCAGGTGATGTACTCCTGGGTCAGCCGGGACTGGTAGCGGCGCCAGGCGAGGTCGTACGACGGGGTGGAGTTGCCGTCGGGGGTCCACAGGTCCGCCCAGTCCTGCAGCCGGTGGGACCAATAGGTGAGCCCCCAGCGGCGGTTGAGCGTCTCGACGTCGCCGTAGCGTTCGCGGAGGTGGTCGAGGAAGCCCTGGAACACCGAGTCGTTGTGGAAGAGCCGCAGGCCGGGCTCGTTGTCGACCTGCCAGCCGATGACCGCCGGGTGGTCGCCGTAGCGCCCCACGATCTTGCGGATCAGCCGTTCGGCGAGATGCCGGAACGCGGGGTGCGAGTAGTCCGCGTCCTGCCGCATGCCGTACGGGACGGTCTCCCCGGTACGGGAACGGGCCGCCGTCTCCGGGTACTTGCGGCGCAGCCACGGCGGGACGGCGTAGGTCGGGGTGCCCACGATCGCCTTGATGCCGCGCTCGTGGGCGGCGTCGAGCACCGGTTGCAGCCAGTCGAGGTCGAACTGCCCCTCGCGGGGTTCCCAGGTCGACCAGACCGACTCGCCGACCCGGATGACGCCGAACCCGGCCTCGGCCATCAGATCGAGATCCTGAGCGAGCCGCTCGTAGGGCTGGTACTCGGTGTAGTACGCGGCTCCGAAGAGCATGCGCGGGAAGAAGGTGCCCATGCGGTACTGGTGACTTTCTGTCGGTTCGGTGCGCCGGGAAGCGGCGGTGCGGGCTTTGCGGCTCGCGCGGTCCGGCTCCTGAGCGGGTGGGGCGAGGTCGGCTGAGGTTCGGCAGCGCCCTGAAGGGGCGCGGGGAACTGCGCGACCAGCCACGACGGTGCCGCAGACGGTCGACGGTACATCGCGGCACTTCCAGCGGAGCGCTCAGTCCTCGCCCCGGTAGCTGAACCGGTCGAAGGCGACGGTTCCTTCAGCGGCGTACATGCCGACGACGCGGCCCGTGAACGACGCCGCGGTCTCGGCGCAGACATAGCGGCCGTCGAGCACCGCGAGCTCGACCGGTCCGCCGCCGGAGTCGATGGCGGTGTCGGAGTCGGTGTCGGGAACGACGGACAACCGGACCAGGTCCGGGCCGAGGGCGTCGAGGCCCATGCCGCCGACCGGCTCGGTCTCGATCCGCACGGTCACCGGACCCGGGGGAAGCGGCTGCTCCCAGGTCTGGCAGAGCCCGCCCACCCGGGCGCGGGCACGGGCGATGCCGGCGCCCACCTCGATGTCGTAGTGGTGGCGTTCGTCGATCCGCAGGCTCAGCCCGCCGACTCCGCCGGCGCTGTCCACCCGGACCGAGAAGACGGCCGACTCGTGCTGCTGGCGGCGGCCGACGAAACGTGGCCGCGGGTCGTCCATGGTGGAGCCGTCGGCGTGCACGACGAGGTGGCCCGGGCGCTCGGTGAGCGAGGACCAGTCGGCGGCCGGTGTGCGGATGGAGAGCCATTCCAGACCGAGTTCGGCGCCGGTGAAGTCGTCGTGGCGGACGACCGGTCCGGTGGGCGGGGTCAGCCGGACCGGTTCCACCACCGGCCAGCCGTCGACCCATTCCAGCGCGGTGCTGAACGTCTCCCGGCCCATGGGAGAGAAAGCCCTGGTCAGACCGCGGGGCCGCATGCCCGGCAGGATCAGCGCCCAGCCGCCGTCGGGGGTGCGCACCAGATCGGCGTGGCCGGTGTTCTGGACCGGGCGGTCGGTGCTGCGGGCGCTGAGCACCGGATTGGCCGGGCAGCCCTCGAAGGGGCCGTCCGGACGGGCGGCACGGGCGATGCTCACGGAATGCCCGCGCTCGGTGCCGCCCTCGGCGATCAGGAGGTACCAGACGCCGTCGATCTCGTACAGGTGTGGGGCCTCGGGGAACATCAGTCCCGTGCCCGACCACAGCGACCGGGGTTCTTCGAGGGCCCGGCCGGTCTCGAGGTCCATGCGGACCTGCTGGACGCCCAGATGCTCGCCGGCCCGGTCGCCGTCGAGCTGCAGACCCGAATAGGTGACGAAACAGGTGCCGTCGGAGTCCCAGGCGAGGTCCGGGTCGATACCGGACACCCCCTGCATGACGACGCCGTCGGACCAGGGTCCCTCGGCCCGTTCGGCGGTGAAGATCAGACTGCCGCGCCCCATCGCGTCGGTGACGACCAGCCAGAAGCGGCCGTCGTGGAACCGGACGGTGGGCGCCCAGGCGCCGCCGAGCGTGGGGACCTTCTCCAGCGCGAGCTGCCCGGGGCGGGTCACCACATGGCCGATCGGCTCCCAGCGCACCAGGTCGCGGCTGTGGAACAGCGGCAGGCCGGGGAGGTACTCGAAGCTCGAACAGGCGAGGTAGTAGTCGTCGCCGACGCGGGTGACGCTGGGATCCGGGTGAAAGCCGGGGACGGCGGGGTTGGGCAGGGTCATGCGCGGTCTCCCGACGTGGCAGCGATCGTGGATACGGCTCTGGAGGCGCCCGGGGACGAGCCGGCCGCCGCCAGCCGCCGCCGCTCGGCCCGGCGCTCCGCCTGCCGCTCCGGGTCCGGCACCGGCGCGGCGAGCAACAGCCGTTGGGTGTAGGGGTGTTCGGGCGCGGTGGTGACCGTCGCCGCGTCCCCGGTCTCGACGATCTCTCCGCCGCACATGACCGCCACCCGATGGCTGATGTGCCGGACCACGGACAGGTCGTGCGTGACGAAGAGATAGGCGACGCCGGTGCGCTCCTGGATCTCGACGAACAGGTCCAGCACCCGGGCCTGGGTCGACAGGTCCAGTGCGCTGACCGGCTCGTCGCAGACGATGACCCGCGGGTCCCGGGACAGCGCCCGGGCGATGGCGATGCGCTGCCGCTGGCCGCCGGAGAACTCCCGGGGCAGCCGCTCCCCGGCGTCGGCCGGCAGCCGGACCTGGTCGAGGAGGTCCTTCACCCGCTTCTCGGCCTCCGTCCGAGAGGTTCCCGCGACTCTCAGCGGCTCGCTGAGGATGTCGTTCACCGTCATCGCCGGATTGAGCGAGGTGTACGGGTCCTGGAACACCACCTGGATGTCGTCGCTGAGCGCCCGGCGCTCCTTTCGGCCCAGGCCGGAGATGACCTTGCCGCGGTAGCGGACGGCGCCGGAGGCGACCGGGGCCAGGCCCAGGACGGCTCGGCCCAGGGTGGTCTTGCCCGATCCGGACTCGCCGACCAGCCCGAGCGTCTCGCCCGCGCCGATGGCGATCGACACCCCCTTCAGCACCCGGAACGGCGGCTTGCGCCAGCCTTTCGACGGGTACTCCACGACCACGTCGTCGGCGACCAGCAGGGGTTCCGCCGGGAGTTCCTTGTCCAGTGTCCCGGTCATGCCGGACCCTCCTGACGTGCGGTGCTCGTGATCGCTGCGCTGTTCGCGGGCCCCGCGACGCCCGCCGACACCGTGCGGCCGAGCGCGGACCGCGGCTCGGCGTCCTCCAACGTGGACGCCAGGAGCATGCGGGTGTACGGGTGCTGCGGATCGGCGAACAACTGCCGTACGGGCGCGGACTCCACGACGGCGCCGGTCTGCATCACCGTGACGCGGTCGCAGATGTCGGCCACCACGCCGAAGTCGTGGGTCACCAGGATCACCCCCATGTTCCGCTCGCGTTGAAGGGACCGCACCAGGTCGAGCACCTCGGCCTGTACGGTCACGTCCAGCGCCGTGGTCGGCTCGTCGGCGATCAGCAGGTCCGGTTCGCAGGACACCGCGCCGGCGATGAGGACGCGCTGCGCCATGCCGCCGGATATCTGGTGCGGATAGGAGTGGAAGACCCGTTCCGGGTCGGCGATGCCGACCCGCTCCAGCAGGCCGAGAGTCTTCGTCCTCGCCTCGGCCGCCGACACCCCGAGGTGCCGGCGCACCGGCTCGACCAGCTGCGCGCCGATACGGAAGGAGGGGTCGAGGTTCGACATCGGCTCCTGCGGCACATAGGCGATCCGGCGGCCGCGGTACCGGTTCATCTCCGCACGGCCGAGCCCTCCCAGCTCCGTGCCGTCGAACACCAGTCGGCTGCTGGAGACCTGGGCCTCCCGGGGCAGGAGGCCCAGGACGGCGAAGGCGGTCTGGCTCTTGCCCGAGCCCGATTCCCCCACGAGCCCGAGGACTTCACCCCGGCGCACCGTCAGGGAGACTCCGTCGACGACGGTCTTGCCTCCCTCGGCCGTCGGATAGGAGACCTTCAGGCCTTCGAGGACGAGCAGCGCGTCGTCCGCCTCGGACGTGCTCATGCCGGATGTGACGGGCGGTGTCCGCTTCGCCGCGGCCTGCTTGCGGGCCGTGGCGAAGCGTGGCCTGCGACCGTTCGCCGCACTTCCGTCCAGCGCGTCCCGCACGGAGTTGCCCAGCAGGCCGAACGCGGCGACGGTCACCGCGAGCGTCACTCCCGGCCAGACCATCAGGACCGGCTTGGTGTAGATGTTGGCGAAGGCGTCGTTCAGCATGGAGCCCCAGCTCGCCTGGATCGCCGAGCCCAGACCGAGGAACTCCAGGCCGGACTGGATGACGATGCCGAGACCGAGCATCTGGGCGGCCTGGATGACGGTCGGCGCCTGCACGACGGGCAGGATGTGCCGGCGGATGATCCGGGGGTCGGCCAGGCCGGACACCCGCGCCGCGTCCACGTACAGCTCTTCGCGTACGGAGATCACCGAGGCGCGGATCAGCCGGAAGACGCCCGGCGACATCAGCACGCCGAAGACCGCCATGGCGACGTAGGTGTTCTGCCCCACCGCCGACATCACGACCAGCAGCACGATGATCGCCGGTACGGCCATCAGCAGGTTGGCCAGCCAGCTGCTGACGGCGTCGAACCACTTGCGGTAGTAGCCGGCCACCAGACCGGCGGGCACGCCGATCACCAGGGCGACGGCCACCGCGATCAGGGCTCCCAGCAGACTGGTGCGCCCGCCGTAGAGCAGTCGGGACAGGACGTCTCGGCCGACGCCGTCACCGCCCAGGGGATGCTGTCCGCTGACCGGGGCGAGGCTGTCGGTCAGCGAGGTGTGGGCTGGGTCCTGACTGGTCAGGAGCGGTGCGAACAGGCTGGCCAGCGAGATGAGCGCGAGGAGGACCAGACAGGTCACGGCCACCGGGCTGCGCAGGAGCCGGCGCAGGAGGCCCGCCCGCCCGGGTGCGGCGACGGCCAGGGCGATCGTGTCCGGCGTTGCCGCGGGCTGGGGGAGCGTCATGCGACACGCACCTTCGGGTTGAGCCATCCGTACGCGACGTCCATCAGCATGTTGACCACCACGACGATGGCGACCATGACCACGACGACGCCCATGACCACCGGGGTGTCGCCCTGGGATCCGGCGGTCGTCGCCTGGCTGCCGATCCCGTTGAGGCCGAACACCTTCTCGACGACCACCGCGCCGCCGACCAGACCGATGAACTGCAGGGCCAGCACGGTCAGCGCGGCCGGGGCCGCATTGCGCAGCGCATGCCGGAACAGCAGGCTCCGCTCGCTGATGCCACGGCTGCGGAGCGTGCGTACGTAGTCCGCGCGCAGGACGTCGACCATGGAGCCGCGCACCTGCTGGGCGGTGGCGGCGATCGCCCCGACGGACAGCGACAGCGCCGGGAGGGTGATCGACTTCAGCCAGCCGCTCGCCGAGTCCGCCAGCGGAACGTAGCCGGTCGCGGGCAGCCAGCCCAGGTCGACTCCGATCACCACGGCGAACACCAGGGCCACCAGGAAACTGGGCACGGCGAACCCGAGGACCGCGAGCAACTGCACCGACTGGTCCAGCACACCCCGGCGGACCGCGGCGGCCACGCCCAGCACCGTGCTCAGCACCGCCGACAGCAGCAGCGCCGCCAGCACGATCGACAAGGTGACCGGCAGCTTGTCGGCGAGTGAGCCCGTCACGGACTCACTGCTGAACCACGAGCTGCCCAGGTCGCCGTGCACCGCGTCCGCGAGCCAGTGCCCGTAGCGGACCACGAAGGGATCGTCGAGCCCGAGTTCGGCGGACTTGGCGGCCACCTGCTGCTGGGTGGCGGTCTGCCCCACGATCTGCCGCACCGGGTCGGAGCCGGTGAGGCCCATCAGCGCGAAGGTCGTGGTCGCGATCACCAGGACCAGGACCAGCCCGGCGGCGATGCGCCGGATCAAGAAAACGATCATCAGTCTCTCCACCTTGCCTCTCCCTGACGGGTGTTCGTCGGCGGCCGGACGGGAGCGGGAGAACCGTTCCCGCCCGGCTCGCCGCCCCGGTCAGCCAGTGGGCTTGAAGTTGTAGATCGGAGGAACGGCGGCGAACGCCTGCGGGGTGAAGGTGACGTTCTTGGTCGTCGCGTAGGTGCTCTCCACGGAGTCCCAGGGCGCGTTCCACGCCTGGTCGACGAGGTAGGTGTTGAGCTCCTTGAACAGGGCGTCCTGGGCTGCGCCGGTCGCCGACCGGGCCTGGTCGATGAGGTCGGTGACCTTGGCGTCCTCGGTGTGCAGCGGATTCCACAGAGCGGTCTCGGCGACCTCGATCTGGATGGTGTCCCAGGGGCGGAAGGAGGCCAGCGTCATGTAGGACAGGGCGTACTTGCCCGCGATGAGGGCGTTGACGAACTGGGTGACCGGGATCTTGTCGACCTTGACCTTGATCCCGATGTCCTCGAGCTGCTGGATCATGGCCGCCTGCTGGTCCGGGAAGACCGCGGAGACGTCCGGCACGGTGACCGAGAAGCCGTTCGGGTAGCCCGCCTCGGTCAGCAACTGCTTGGCCTTCGCCGGGTCGTAGGAGTACGTGGAGTCCAGCGAGCTGTCGAAGGCCGAGCTCGCGGGGTTGAAGATCTGGGTCGTGGCCTTGCCCAGTCCCTGCTTCGCCGTCTTGACGATCGTGGACCGGTCGAAGGCGTAGTTGAGGGCCTGGCGGACCCGGACGTCGCCGAGCGCCTTGACGATCTTCCCTTCGCGGTCCCAGATGTACACGCCCTCGACGTCGCCGGAGGTGTACTCGGTGACGTTCAGTCCGCTGCTCTTGGCCGGCGCGACGTTCTTGGCACTGGCCAGCAGCGCACCGTTGACCTGTCCCGAGCGCAGCGCGTTGAGCACGGCGGTCGGGTCGGTCAGCGGCTTCAGGACGATCTTGTCGAAGGGGAAGGCGGCCTTGTTCCAGTAGCCCGGATTGCGCACGAAGGTGTACGTGCTGCCCGCCGTGGTGGCGGACTTGTCCAAGGTGTAGGGGCCGGAGCCCACCGGGGCCGCCTTGAGCGTTCCCGCGGTGATGGCCTGGGGGCTGGCCATCATGCCGGCCACGTTGCCGAGGTTCGGCACCAGCGAGGGGTCGGGGGCCGAGAGCTTGATCGCGACGGTGGTGGCGTCGACGACGTCGACGCCGCTGATGCTCGTGAGCTGGCCCGCCGCCTCGCTGCTGCCCTCCTTGGTGTGCAGCAGATTGGCCTTGACCGCCGCCGCGTCGAAGGCGGTGCCGTCGGTGAACTTGACGCCGGTGCGCAGGGTCAGCGTGAGCACCGTGCGGGCCGCGTCGTACGACCACTTGGTCGCCAGGTTGGGCTTCACCTCGGCGGTCGGGGACAGCCGGAGCAGCGAGTCGTACACCGGCTGGTAGTACTGCGTGTTGTTGCCGAGTCCGGCGTCGGCCAGGTCCCACGGCTGCGCCGCGACCAGGGGGGCCAGGGTGAGGGTGCCGCCGGTGGCCGCCTTGCCCGAACCGGAGCCCGAGCCCGAGCCGCACGCGGCCGAGGACAAGATCAGGGCAGCCGATACGGCCGTCAGCGCGATTCTTCGCATGGGTGCTCCGCTGGTGAGTGGATGACCGGGCGGCGTCGGGCAGCGAGCCGCCCTCAAGGGCCTCGGAGGTAGGGGAAACCAGGTCCTGACGCGGCCTTGACCGTTCTTGGCGGTCAGCCGTCCCTGGTGGAAGGGGCGTTCGCTTTCCACCGTTTTCGGTGGGGTGAACGGGCGTACTGATACGGCGTACTGATACGTACAAGTGAAACGTATGGGTAACGTAGCCCCGCACTTTGGCGGACCACAAGACTCGTGCGTCAGCTTTTCCCGGGAAGCGGGGAGCCGGGAAGCGGGGAAGCGGGGGAGCGGGGGAGCGGGGGAGCCGGGAAGTCGGAGCGGCGGCGCCGTGGGGCGCCGGGAGACGGACCGGTCGGCGTCAGGCCGACTCGCGTACCACCAGGCTCAGCGGAGTCACCTGGGGCGGCGTCGGCAGTGATCGCCCGGTCACGCCGTTGACGATCATCCGGGCCGCGCGGCCCACGAGGACGTCGAGGTTGTTGTCGATGGTCGTCAGCGGCGGCATGGCGAACGGCGCCAGCTTGTCGTTGTCGACGCCGATCACGGCCAGGTCGTCGGGGGCGGCGAGACCCACCCTGCGCATACCTGCGAGGAGGGCGAAAGCCGTCTCGTCGTTGTAGGCGCAGACCCCCGTGACGGAGGGGACAGCCGCGTGCCACTGCTCGGCGGCCGCGGCGGCCGCCGAGATGTCGAGGGGCACTTCCAGTACGACGGGGGGTTCCAGACCGAGTTCCGCGCAGGCGGCACGAGCGCCGTCGAGCCGCAGCGCCAGGAATTCCTGAAGCCGGGTGTCCCCAGGAGCGGCATAGCCGATGCGCGAGTGCCTCGTCGCCGCCAGTCGCTCGACCTGCATGGCGCCGATGAGATGCTGGGGGATGGTCAGGACGCCCGGGTCGGCTGTCGGGCTCATTCCGGCGCCGACCACGTGGATGCCGGCGGCGCGCATGTTGGCCGCGTCCGCGGCGGAGATGTCGAAGACCGTCATCACGGCCGCCGGCATGAGTTCCCGCCACAGCGACTCCAGCGGAGAGTGCCGCTCGCGCCGGGTGACGAGGTTCAGGCCGTGCCGCTCCAGCTCGTCGCCGAGGAGCTCGACCAGGGCCGTCAGGGTGCCGCCGACCGGAACGTCCGGAAGGAACATCAGCACCAGATCGCTGCGGCCCAGGCGCAGCGCGCGGGCGGCGGCCGACGGTTTGTAGCCGAGCTTCGCCACCGCGTCCAGGACTCTGCTCCGGGTCTGCTCGGAGATCTTCTGGTTGGGCGCGTCGTTCAGCACATAGCTGACCGTGGTCTGTGAGACCCCTGCCTCTTTGGCGACATCGGTCGCCGTCACACGGCCGGTCCTGCGCGCCACGGGAGCCTCCTGGAGAACATGTCGGACAAGCCGCTACGGCGCGTCCGACCGGGCCGTAAGCACCACTGAATCGTAACAGTGAAGGTGCGGGGCACCAGAGACTTCAGACACCCCGCACCAGGAAATCCGGGCCGGGAAATCCGGGCCGGGACGGGCCTCGGGGCGGGGAGTCGGGCGTGGTGCTCAGCCGAGCTGAGCGACCTTCGGGGTGTCGCCGGTGGCCGCGGTGCAAGCATCACCCCGGTCGCCCTCAGTCGCCCTGCACCGCGGCCGACGTCCGCTACTGCTTGGCCCGATCCGCGCGGTTCCTCCACTGGCTGCGCGAACGGGACACCGTGCTCGCCGCCTGCGGCCAGCACGACACCGACTCCTGGCTCGCAGAGGGCACGGTGATGCGGTTCAAGGCCCGCGGCTTCGTCCGATGGGCCACCCGCCACGACCGCATCCGTCGCCCGGTCGCCTTCCCGTCGATGCCCAGCGGCAGGCTGTTCCGGACGCTGCCCGATGACGCCGACCGCCGGCGCCTGGTCCACTGCTCCCTGTACGACGACTCCATCGCCACTGCCGACCGTGTCGCCGGCCTCCTCCACGGCCAGCCCCTCACCAAGATCGCAAGCCTCGCCACCGGCCAGGTTCTCGCCACTGAAGAGAGCGCCCGCCTCGCCCTCGGCTCCCACCCCGTCGCCGTCCAGCCCACCCCCGGACCACCTCCTGCTTGGCCTCACCGAAGACCGCGACGGCGCCCTCATGCTCGGCCAGAGCGCCGATCACCCCTGGCTCCTGCCGCAACACGGCACTGATGGACCTCGTTCGAAGAGATTGCACTACGCCAGCCAGGCAGCGACCGAACCAGTGAACCTGAAACCACGTCAACCCGCCGTGACCTGCTGGTCAGTCACTCCCGCCCAGCGGGGGAACCTCGGGCCGGCGGACGACGGAAACCTCGCATTGATCAGTCATGACGTCAGCAGCACACGAGACAAGCCAGCCTCTGCCTGAGCCCCTCGGACCACTTCCGATACGCGCCCTACGAGCTCCTGCACGATCGGCGCTGAGACGTCGAGCCCTTGGTGGCTGATCATGGTCGGGTGGTCGGGTACGCGACTCGTACAGCGATCATCAGTAACCGTCGGATCACGGGTCTGACGGCGAGATTGATTGCTGAACTTGTAGCTGAAGTAGGCCCGTTGTGGCATGAGCGTCGCCAGGCAAGGCTTGCCACCCGGCCGCGGACGCGGGCCGTGGGCGCGGGCCGTGGGCCGTGGGCCGTGATCAACGAGGTGCGGCCCCTGCTTGCCGAGCGAGGGCGCGCCGTCAGCCCCCACGTGCGGCTGCGGACGCTGGCCGAGGTCGTCGACTGCCTCGGCGCGAGCGGGAAGACCGGCATCGTTGACGGAACGGAGATCCGGGTCCGTCGTCCTGCCGCCGGACGCAAGGACGGGGCCGCAGTCGTAATCCTTGCCGACGCCGGCTGTCAGGGACTGGGCGTCCAGACCGGGGGCCGGGTGGTGACACCACCACACCGCAGGTTCAAGAAGAACGCCCCTGAGTGGTACGAGGAGATGCACGAGCGGCGACGCAAGGCGCACTTCTCACGCCGTATCCGGGGCGAGCACGGCACCGCACATCTGAAGAGCTGGCGGACACTGGCCTGTCACCTCGACCGCCGCGAGCACATGAGCGACACCATCCAGGCAATCGCCGGACTGCTGTCCCACCAGCGGACCATGGACCTGAACTCGACACGACAGATGTGAACACGGACCACACCGAAGTCCGCGGCGCCTCACCGTCAACCGTGCACGAGCTCGTCAGCCCTCTGTTTGCCCCATACCTGACATTGTCATATGGTGGAAATACCCTATCCTTCACGCCTCGCAAAGCCGCTCGCACCCCACAGAGGCGCGACCAAGAGGGTCCTGATCCCTATGTGTATACGTGCCGATTAAGGGAAACTCGCAGCGGAATTTCATCCCTTACCGCAGGCACAGTTACCACATTCCAGCAATATCTCCTCCCCGGATCAACAACTGAGAGGGGTGGCGGGAATGAAGATGAGCCTGACCGAGCTGCGCGCCCTCGCCGCACAGGCAGGGTTCACCGGCAGTGACATCAAAATCGCGGCGGCCGTCGCCATGGCAGAGTCCAAAGGTGACCCGGTCGTCATGGGAGACCAGAATCTGGTCGACCACAAGTGGGGGCCGTCCATTGGTCTCTTCCAGATACGCTCGCTCAAGCACCCAGGGCAGTTCTCCAAGCCGGACACGCTCAGGGTGGAGGCGAAGCTCAAGGGTCCGCTCTACAACGCCAAGACGGCAAAGGCCATCAAAGACGCGCACAACTGGACCCAATGGTCCACGTTCACGAGCGGGGCCTACAAGCAGTACATGGATGGCGGCCCCGCCGACTTCGAGCCGTTCCCTGGCGCGTTGTTCTTCCACGCCGGAAAGAAGTCGCCGATCATCGCCGCAATGCATCGTCGGCTCGTCGCCGAAGGCTGCAACCGGTACCAGTCGAGCGCCCACGCCGACGTATGGGGCCCGGGCGATGTGAAGTCCTTCGCCGCCTGGCAGCAGAAGCTCGGCTTCGAAGGCGATGATGCCAACGGCATCCCCGGCAAGACCGGTTGGGACAAGCTGCAGGTCCCCAACGTCTAAGACTTGAGCGTGACGTGAATGGCCGTGTCAACCAGCAGTTCTACGCCTCGACTCAGTGGCGTCAGATTCGAAACCAGATCATCGAACGTAGAGCTGGCGACACAAAGTTGTGGTAACTGAAAGGACGGCGTCATGCCCGAGAAGAACTTCGACCACGGGGACGTGGAGGCGGCTCTCGAGAAGACCGACACCGCCGACGGACCCGGCACCGACAACCTCGATGCCCTTCCGGAGAGCGACTTCGTCCCCTTCGCCGAGGACGGCGTCGAGAACGACGCGGAGGCCCCCAAGTGACCGCCACCATCGCTTACGACCGTACCGTCTCGAATCTCATCGACAAACTTAGTGCGACGGGCCACGTCACCCACAAGTCCTACAAGAAGACATCGGTCACGCTGCACCACAACGGCGGCCGGCTTTCGCACCAGGATGTGCTCAACGTCTGGAAGACGCGTCCGGCTTCGGCCCACTTCGACGTGGACGCCGCCGGTGCCGTCGCTCAGTACGTCAAGGTGAACGAGTACGCCTGGGCCGTCGGCAACATGGCCGGCAACCAGCGTTCGATCAGCATCGAGATGGCGAACGCAACGCTCGGGCCCGCCTGGACGGTCGCCGAGGCCACCTGGAAGAACGCCGCACGTCTCGCTGGCTGGCTCTTCGCCAAGGTGATCGGCGAACGCCCCAGCAAGAGCAACCTCTTCTACCACCACCACTGGTCCTCGACCGCCTGCGCCGGTCCGCACATGAACAAGCTCTACGACAAGGTCCTCGCGGCGGCTCAGGAGGCGTACGACCACTTCAAGGAATCACCCCCCGTCCCCGGGTCGGATACCGAGCCGTTCCCTGGCGCGTTGTTCTTCCACGCCGGAAAGAAGTCGCCGATCATCGCCGCAATGCATCGTCGGCTCGTCGCCGAAGGCTGCAACCGGTACCAGTCGAGCGCCCACGCCGACGTATGGGGCCCGGGCGATGTGAAGTCCTTCGCCGCCTGGCAGCAGAAGCTCGGCTTCGAAGGCGATGATGCCAACGGCATCCCCGGCAAGACCAGTTGGGACAAGCTGCAGGTACCCAACTGACGGCGCCCTCGACGCTGCCGGAGTTCCTGTCCGGAGTGAGCCCGGCTGTCGCGGCGTCGAGGTCTCGGAGCAGATGGAGTGCGAAGCCGCAGTGAGGCCGGGTAGCCGGCCGGCGTCGACCGCGTCGATGCCGTAGGTGACAGGAGCGTGCTCGGCGATCAGCCCGCTGTGCAGTCGGGTGACGGTGGTGCGTCCCTCGGCGAATCGCCGCTCCGGCGGCACGAGGCCCGGCGGGGCCCAGAAGCCGACCCAGCCCGGTCGGCCGAGCCCGTCCGGGCAGCAGGCACCGCCGGCCGGTGGGTGTACCGCGGCAGCTGGACGGCTACACGGTGGTGAGGCTGACGCTTCCGAAGCTGGGCTGTGGTGCGGCCGCCTCGGCGGCGGCTTCGGCGGCAACCGCCACCGGCTGGGGGACGGACGGCACGATGGAGATGGTGGCCGGCCCGTCCGGCAGCAGACCCTCCTCCTGCAGGCGGAGAACCTGCTCGGTGACATCGAAGCTCACGTCGTGGCCGCCGTGGTCGTGAAGCGCACCGTCGACGTCGGCCGCGCCGAAGAAGGAGATCCAGCCGACGAAGTAAGGGCCCGCCGGGTCGAGTTCGCCGCTGGGGCCGTTGAGGAAGACGTGGAACGGCGTTCCGGGCGGCAGGTCGGTTCGCACATTGTGCACGGTGAGGATCAGGGTCTGCGGCGCGCTGCGGGCGGTCATGGACCGCATAGCCCGGCTGACGTCGCCGGCCGGTTCCAGGGACACCTCGGTCGGCTCGTGGAGGCTGAGGAGCTGCCGGGGGTTGCCGACGGCGGTGGCCAGGACCCGTTCGCCCGCTTCGGGAACCTGGGCAGGCGGCACGACCACGGGCCGCGTCCCCGTCCCGTCAGTCAGCGACTCGTATCCGTAGTCGCGCGGATCGATGCCGAGGAACTCCCTGCTCGTGGGCTTCTGGATCTGCCCGTTCTCGTCGAAGAAGAGGAACGTCTGGTCCAGCCAGGACGTGTGGTCCGGGTTGAGGTTGTCCTTGCTCAGCCAACTGGACCATAGCCGGTCGATGTTGCTGTGGTGCAGCCAGAAGATCGGATCACGGGCGGCGCCCGCCACGGACCCCATCCAGCCGCCGACACCACCGTGGACCTGGTTGTGCGGGACGTTCTCCAGCTCGCCGAAGCCGCGGCGGAAGTGGTCCATGGATGTGTAGCTGATCTCACTGCCGAAGCTCGGCTGGTCCGTCTGACGGGTGTGCGTGGCGGCGAAGACCGTCTGGCTGATGGCGGTGAAGGGATTGATGTCCGTGTAGGGGAGCACCTCGAAGGCCGCGTTCGTGCCCGGGCTGCGGTGCGGGGTCTGCCAGAAGTCCGCTACGGATGCCGCCTGCTTCTCCGGCAGGAAGAGCGGGTTGTCGACCGTCAGTGTGGTGCCGTTCGGGCTGTCCGGCATTTTCGGGCTGCGGAAGGCCGCCGGAAGGGCGCGCGAGGTGAAGTCCTCGATCGGGTCCGAGGTGGGCTTGTCCAGCGCGTAGTCCCAGTAGGGCAGGGCCCAGCCGGTGGAGGGGTCGGGGGTGATGCTCTCCTCGGCGGCGATCTCCTTGATGGTCGCCCGGACGATCCGCTCGAAGTACCACAGGTAGCCCCGGTGCCACGGCAGGAAGAACCAGCCACCGTGCGGACACTGGCTGAAGGCCTCGTGCGTCTGCGTGATGGTGGGTGGGACGCCGTGGATGCACCCCTGGAAGACCCAGCTGGTCGGATCTGTGGCCGGCCGCTGCTGCATCCTCCCCACAGCCCGGGCATACCAGTACAGCGCCGGATCCCAGTCGCTCATGTTGCTCGCGTCTCGCCGCACAAACGCGACACCGTTCGCCATGTTGCTCCTAGCTTGGTCGGGACGCCCGAGTAGGGCGCCCCTGATCCGTACCGGCGTAGGCGGCCGCCCCCCTCGCCTTCGGTCCAGAAACCTTCACAGAGGTGAACCCGCCGTGCCATCCGGCCGAGGGGCACGGGCGGACCAGGGCCCAAGTCTTCTGAACCGGCCGGAGCCTGTCGCGGACGAAGGGCGTGCGGTCAGCGCAGGACCAGTACGGCCGTCATGGTGACGATGGCAGCCGACCCGAGCGCCAGCAGCACCGGCGGCCCCGCCGACTCCCGGGTCAGGCCCTGGCGCTGGGCCAGCGCCAGGGCCGTGCTCGCACCTCGCAGCAGCACCCCCGCGACCGCTGCCAGCAGCAGCGCATGCACCCACTCCGGAACGGGAGCCATCTCGGTGATCCAGCCGCCCACGAGCGGGCTCAGGCAGACGGCGATCAGCCACGGGGGCAGGCGCCGTCGGCTCCGTGCATCGAGGACCGCCGTCAGCGCGAGCCCTTCACTGACGGAGTGCACGACCAGCGCGGCCACCACGGGCACCGAGGCCAGCAGGACCACCGTCATGCCCTCGACCAGCCGGTGCAGCACGAGGGCCACCGCTGTCCCGGCACTCGCAAGACGCTCCGGCTCACCCCGCTTGTGTATCAGGCGTCCCGCCGAGGCAAGCAGGAAAGCCGTCAGCACGGTGACCGGCACCACCCAGCCGGACAGCCCCGCCTCGCTCGCCTCATGAAGCGCATGCGGCACGATGTCGACCCCGGCCACTGCCAGCAGCACTCCCGACGCGGCCCCGAGCAGCATCGTCGAGTGACGCGACCAACGTCGCCCAGACCAGGCCCCGACCAGCGTTCCCGCCGCGATCAGCACCAGCCCCAAGTACTGCCCGAGATCGAACTCTCCCCATGACAGCGCGAACTGTGCTCCTGCCTCGACACCCGCACCAACCACCGTTCGCCTTCAATGAAGCAAGGGCACCAGGAACGTCGACCAGCCGTGGCCCCGGAGCCCTGCGAGGAAGAGAGGAAAAGCTGAACCGCCGGGCTGCGGCACGGGGCCAGGCTTTCGCGACGCTGCCACATCTCCTGCCCGGTCGCATGCTGTCGGCCTGCTCCAAGGGGCATTCGCACATCGCGGGCCGCCCGGGCGGGTCGGTCGCCCTGGCCATCCAGTCGCGCGTACAACTCCGGCAGTGGGTAATGGTCCGCATGGATCACTCGCATGCCGTAGGCTGTGGTCTATCGACGCGGGGTGGAGCAGCTCGGTAGCTCGCTGGGCTCATAACCCAGAGGTCGCAGGTTCAAATCCTGTCCCCGCTACCAACTCCGGCCCCCTTGACACCATGTCAAGGGGGCCGGACGCGTTGTGCGGCATGGTGAATGACCTCGCCCCGCTCCTTCGTCCACATTCGCAGAGGCTCACGCTCCCCGCCTCGGCAGGAAGGCCCCGCGCGGTGACGGGGCGTACGACATCGACGGGCGGGCGTACGGGGACATCCTCGCGGGCCATGGCCTTCAGCGCACCGGACGAGCGTTCCGCACCGGGTGTGACGCGCGGGGAGCAGAAGCGGAGATCCACCGGTCGGCCGTGCCCGGCCGGACCGACCACTGGCCCGGCACCCGGACCCGCCACGAGGTCGAGGCCGACGGGTGGCGGGCCGTCACCGGCGTCTCGGATCTGAAGCTTCCCTGCACCCTCACGCGATACGGCAACGGTTCCTGGTCGAGCCGGCGTGCTTGATCGCCGTTCCACTGGGGCGGACGCTGAGCCGGCACGACCCAACCTCGAGCGATACCGGCAGATGCGCGACGAACACGGCGCGGGTGAGCACCGCTTGGTGCAGTTCGGTGCCAAGCGGGTCGGCTGGTCCCGGTCAGGCTGCCGGGGCGGTCAGGACGGCCTTGGCGGCCAGCCGGAGATTCCTGATCATCGGATTCGGGTCGCCCTTGCGGCTGACCAGGACGACCCGGCTGGGGGGAGCGCCCTCGATCGGGACGGTGACGAGGTCGGGACGCAGTAGGCTACGCCGATCGCCGACCGGTAGCACGGCGATCGCCCTGCCACTCGCGACGAGTTCGAGCTTGTCCTCGTAGCTCTCGATCGGCGGCACGCCGGCCCCGAGGATCCGGTAGGAAGTCCAGTCCGCGGTCTCGAACGCGCACGGCGCCGCCTCCTCGCCGGCCAGTTCTTCCGCGGCCACCGACGCGCGGTCGGCCAAGGGATGGCCGCGCGGGACCACGAGCATCCGGGGTTCCTCGTACAGCGGGGTGGTGAACACGTCGTCGGCGGCGAGCGGCAGCGGGGCCCGCGCGATCAGGGCGTCGACGCGCTTGTCGGACAGCGCCCCGACGTCGCGGCAGTTCAGGTACCGGGTGGCGATCTCGGCGTCCGGGTGACGGCGGCGCAGTTCCCGTACGGCGGCAGTGATCACCAGGTCTTCGACGTAGCCGATGACGATTCGTTCGGTCTCGGCTTGTTCACGCACGACCGACTCGGCCTGGCGGGCGGCCTGCAGCAGGGCTTGGGCCCGGGGGAGGAACTTCTGGCCGGCCGGAGTGAGCCGGGTGCCCTGGGGTACGCGGTCCAGCAGTCGTGTGCCGAGATACTTCTCGAGCCGTTGGATCTGGCGGCTCAGCGCCGGCTGGGCCACGTGCAGGTCGGCGGCGGCCCGGCCGAAGTGCTGGTGCGTCGCCACCACGGTGAAGTAGCGCACCAGCCGCAGTTCCAGGTCCTGTCCGAGATCGTTCACCCTTCCAGCGTACGCGTCATGCCGTTTCGGAATGACCAGGTTGCCGAACCGGTCTTGGACGGACATGCCGTCCTGGGCCTTGACTGAAGGAACAACGTTTCCCCGAGAAAGCGACAGGCACGATGAAGGCGATCCAGTTCCACGAAGCGGGCGGGCCGGAAGTTCTGCAGTACGACGAAGTGCCGGTCCCCGAGATCGGCCCGGGCGAGGTGCTCGTCCGGGTGCACGCGGCGGGCATCAACCCGCCGGACTGGTACCTGCGTGAGGGAATGAAGGTCATGCCGGCCGAGATGAGGCCGGCGCTGGAGTTCCCCCTGACCCCCGGAACGGACATGTCGGGCGTGATCCAGGCGGTCGCTCCGGACGTGCTGGGGTTCGCCGTCGGTGACGAGGTCTTCGGCATGCTGCGGTTCCCCGGATTCGACGGCCGGACGTACGCCGAGTACGTGGCCGCGCCGGCTTCGGACCTGGCTCACAAGCCGGCCGGTATCGACCATGTGCAGGCGGCCGGTGCGCCGATGGCCCTGCTTACGGCCTGGCAGTACCTGGTTGATCTCGGCCACGACGTGCCGTCTCCTTTCACCGGCCGGGTGCACCAGCCGGTGCCGATCACGCCAGGGATGACCGTGCTGGTCAACGGGGCCGCCGGCGGAGTGGGCCACTTCGCGGTGCAGCTGGCGAAATGGAAGGGGGCACACGTGATCGCGGTGGCCTCGGGCCGGCACGAGCAGTTCCTGCGCAAGCTCGGCGCCGATGAGTTCATCGACTACACCACGACGCAGGCCGCGGACGTGGTCAGCGGTGTCGACCTGGTGATCGACACCGTCGGCGGCCCGGACAGCTCACGCTTCCTGACCGTGCTCAAGCGCGGCGGCACCATGCTTCCGGTGTTCTTCGCCGAGTACGACCCGGAGGAGACGGCGCGTCTGGGCATCACGGTCTCGAACATCCAGGTGCGTTCCAACGGCCCCCAGCTCGCCGAGATCGGGCGCCTGTTCGACGAGGGCAAGCTCCAGGTCGGGGTGGACAGCACCTACCCGCTGCCCGAGGCGGGCAGCGCACACAAGCGAGCCGGGCAGGGCCACATCCAAGGCAAGATCGTGCTGACGGTGGTCTCGTGATCGCCGAACTCCAGCAGGCGGTGGCGAACTACGCCCACGCCCTGGACGAGCTGAATGTGCCCGAGCTGGAAGCGGTCCTGACCGAAGACACCACCTGGACCTTCACGATGCCCGGACAGGGAGTGCTCGGCCCGGTCGCCGGACGCGCGGCGGTGCTCGACTTCGTCCGTGCCGGGCATGCGGCCCAGACCGGAAAGGTGCGGCACCACCTGAGCAATGCCGTGGTCACGACCGCGGACGCCGCCACCGCTGAGGTGCGGGCCTATCTGGTGCAGACGAGGAACACCGGCGAGAGCATCCAGATGATCTCGACCGGGGTCTACAGGTTCGGCCTGCGCCGGTCCGACGGTGGGTGGCGGATCGCCGAGCTCACCCTGACGCTGGACAACGCCTTTTAGGGCGGGGCCGGCACTCCAGCCGTAGATCGTTCTTGGCTGGTGTTGCCTATGCTCTCCGCGGTTTGCGTGGCCTGCCCCGGCTGCCGTACGGCCGGCTTCGTCCCTGGGCCGGCGTCGCGGCGTCGAACCGGGCCTTGCCGGCCATTGCTCGTGGTTCAGATACGACCGTGGTCGCAGTCGATCGCCACGGGACAGCCGAGGCCCGGCCGACCAGGGGCATGGTCTCGTCGTGGTGCGGAGCGAACTGCGCAACGGTGACGGTGGGTATCTGATAGTTCAGGCTGCGGACGTGTTCGATGAACGCGTCTGGCAGCGAAACACGGTGCGTTTCCATGTATAGGCCGCGGCCACCGTCGATCATCGGTCTGTGAAGACAAACGATCACGCGGTGGCCGCGGGTGACGGCGTAGCCACTCCCCGCTGGCAGGAAGCCTTCGAAGGCCTGATGGACCGCGCCACCGGCGAACTCGCCTGCCGCCGCTGCTCCTCACCCTGGACGAGCACCACCTCCGCCGCTGCACGTCCTGGTCCCGCTGGGTCACCCTCGCCATGCTCGCCCATGCCTTCCTGGCCGTCGTCCGCGCCGACGAGCATCGTTTCCGTCCCGGCCCCGCCGACCCTGATACCGATGACCTGCAACGAAATCCAGCGACTTTTCATAGCTCTCGTCGCCCGACCCGTCCACGGGGCCGGCCACTGGCTTCGCCTGGTCCCACTGGAGGCGTCGTCATCAAGCCCGTTCCCAGCTCGGCAACTACAAACGCCAAGCGGCGACCCAAGCATGATCGTGATCAACAGTTGGAGTGCTGGGCAAGGGCGAGCGCCCAGTCGGGTGAACCGGTCCAACAGGCGCGGGGGCGCGGTCTTGTTCGTCATGGGCCCGTCCGTCTGGCTCGGCTCCGCCCGACGTCTTTCGTGCGGCGGCAGGTCCAGGCCGGCGGCTGGAGGACCCGGGTGCTCACTCTCCACCCGCCGCCGCGGGTGAGGCCCTGCTGGTGCTGACGCATGCCACTGGCGGCCACCTGGCGACCTACATCATGAAGTTCTCTCGTCACTCGGTCGTCGACGCCTGAACCCGCCCGCGAACGGACCGGCGTACCGACAGGTCGGTCCGCCTCATCGAGCGCTCGTCGCCGTCGGCTGAATGCCTCGAGGCCACGCAGCCGAGTGAAACGCGGTCCCGCACAGCGCTCGTGCCACGGGGAACCCGCGGACTCCCTGTTGGATGACCGCAGGTACCCACGAGTGAGGTGAGGGCGTATGGCGGACAGCAGCGTGGACGCACAGCCACCGGAGGGGCTGAAGGCCGACGCGATCGGGTTCGTCGACGCACTCGTCATCGGGCTCAACTCCACCTCTCCCGCGTACTCGCTGGCCGCGGTCGTCGGCCCGGTCGTGGTCCTCGTGGGCGTCTACGCCCCCGGCGTGATGGTGGCGTCCTTCGTGCCGATGCTGTTGATCGCGTCGGCGTTCTACTACCTCAACAAGGTCGACCAGGACTGCGGAACGACCTTCTCGTGGGTCACCCGCGCCATGGGGCCGTGGGCGGGCTGGCTCGGGGGCTGGGCCATCGCGATGACCGGGGTCCTGGTCGTCGGGTCGCTGGCGGACGTCGCCGTCACCTTCGCCCTGCTCGCCTTCGGCCTCGACAGCTGGGCCGACAACGACCTCGTGCGCCGACTGCTCGCGGTGTTGCTCATCGTCGTGATGACCGCCGTGTGCGTCGCGGGCACCGAGATCTCGGCCCGGGTGCAGAACGTCCTCATCCTCGCCCAGGTCGCCTGCCTGCTCGCCTTCGCCGTCGTGGCGATCTACCGTGTCTACGCAGACAAAGGCATGTCCGATTCCGTCGACCCGTCGATCAAGTGGCTGAACCCCTTCGGCGCCGGAGGCGCTTCGCTCACGGCCGCTCTGCTGCTGGGCGTGTTCATCTACTGGGGCTGGGAGTCGGCGGTCAACCTGACCGAGGAGACCGAGGACCCCGCCAGCGCGCCCGGCAAGGCCGCCGTCTGGTCGACGGTCGTGCTCCTGGTGACCTACGTCTCCGTCGCCTTCGCCGTCGTGGCCTACGCCGGAACGACCTTCCTGACGGACAACGCCGGAGAAGAGGAGTTCGTCTTCGCGCTGCTGGCCGGCGAAGCGATGGGAGACTGGGACTGGGTCGTCCTGCTCGCCGTCTCCACCTCCGCGCTGGCCTCGACGCAGACGACGATCATCCCGGCGTCCCGCACGGCCCTGTCCATGGCGCGCCGGCACGCACTGCCCCGGCACTTCGCCCACATCCATCCACGCTTCCGCACGCCCGATGTCAGCACGTGGTGGGTCGCCGGCATCGCCATCGCCTGGTACATCCTGGTCAACCAGATCAGCGCCAACGCCCTGTTCGACTCCCTCACCGCGCTGTCGCTGTTGATCGCCTTCTACTACGCGCTCACCGGGGTCGCCTGCGCCGTGTACTACCGCCGCCATCTGACGGAGAGTCTCCGCAACTTCGTACTGATCGGGCTCGGCCCACTCGTCGGCGCGGGGCTGCTCGCCTGGCTGCTGGTGGAGTCGGTCACCGACATGGCGGACCCGGCGAACTCCTACAGCGGTGTCTCGTGGTTCGGTCTCGGACCGCCGCTCGTCATCGGGATCGGCATCGCCGTCGCAGGCGTGGTCCTCATGGTCGTGTGGCGGCTGATGTCTCCGGCCTTCTGGTCGGAACGCCCTGATGCGGCCGATCCCGAGCTCGTGCACCGGAAGGAGCACTGACATGGCGGTGATCCTCGGATACGACGAGTCCCCAGGCGCGGTCCGCGCCCTGCGAGTGGCCTTGGAGCTGTCCGCGGCGTTGGCCGAACCTCTCGTCCTGGTCTACGGCGCCGCTGCGCCGGGAGGCTCGGGGGGCGAGTACCGGACCCACCAGGAGGCCGTTCGCGAGGTCGGACGCGAGGCACTCGGTCACGCTGTCGCAGCGGCCGACGCCGTCGGTGTCGCGACGACCGTCGAGATCATCGACCAGAAGCCGGCGCAGGCCCTCCTGGACTCCGCGTCGCGCCATGGCGCGCGGTTCATCGTGGTCGGCAGCTGGGGAGAGAGTCCCGTCCGCGGTGCACTGCTGGGCTCGACACCTCACAAACTGCTTCACCTCTCACCCGTCCCGGTGCTCTGCGTCCCGATGGAGGCATGAGGTGGTGACGGCCGTCCCAGGGCGGGTGGGACATGGCCCTCACGGCGGCGGCATGGCCGTGTGGTCCGGGAACCGTGGGCGCAGGGACACCCTTGTACGCGCCGTAGAGGTCTGTCGACTGTGGTGGCCGTGTGCGGATGGCGCCGGGACCGCCCGGTGGCCGGCTCGGCCACACCCCCGAGGGGCCGAACCGGCGCCTCCGGGGCTGGTGCCGCCCGCGGGTACGGGTCCTCGTCGACGCCGTCCCTTCCCGTCACGGGCCTGGTGGACGAAGGCCGCCTCCGCCCAGTCGCAGTCGTCGGCAGCAGCGTGCTGGTCAGGCCGTGCGTGTGTTCCGTGCCGGGGCGTGGCGACCGGAGTCTGACCGTGTGGGCTTCCCCGTCGACGTTGCGTTCGCCGAGTTCGTCCCGACTCTCCCGGTCGGGGCGAACTGGCGCTACGAGCCCAAGTTATGGACAGGGTTTGTTGCTGTCCGTTGTCCGATGCCCGTTGAGAGCCCTCCGTCGTAGATCCCCAGCCGAACCGAGCCGAGCGAGCCGACCTCAGGCCAGGGTCTGGGCGGCGTAGAGGGCGCCGAGGGTTGTGGCGAGGGTGCCCGAGCAGGAGGCGTAGGACTCGTTCGGGCAGGCGGGGTTGGAGGCGTGCGCCGAGGCACCGCCGATCAGTCCGCCGGTGCCGCAGGCGAGTCCGAGCCCCCAGTCGGGGGCGACGTCTCCGGAGCTCACCAGGGACAGCAGTGCGTAGGCGGCGGCGCCGACGAGGGACGTGGCGAAGGTGGCGGCGAGCGCGGCCGGGGCGACGCGTGCGACGGGCAGGCCGCGTCCGGCGAGGATCGGGCCGAGGAGGGAGCCGCCGCCGATGCCGTAGATGCCGCCGACCACTTCGACCGCCAGGGCGAGACCGGTGAGTGCGCGTGGAGGCAACTCGCCTGCGGACGGCTTCTGACGGTGTGCCCGGGTGAGGGTGCGCAGGCACAGCCACAGGCCGAGCGGCAGCAACAGGGCGGCGATCAGGAGCCGGAAGACGCCTGGGCCGGGGAGGGCGAAGACGCGGATGGCGGCGCCGAGCACGACGCCGGGCAGCGTGCCCAGCACCAGGCGCCGGGCAAGGTCACTGCGCAGGGCGCCGTCGCGGCGGTAGCGCCACAGAGCGCCGGGTCCGGCGACTACGTCGAACAGCAGGTTGGTCGGGGTGACCGCCGGGCTGGGCACACCGAAGACGCTCAACTGGACAGGAAGGAGGAAGACGGCTCCGGACACGCCGACCGGCGCGGTCACGATCGCGATCAGCAGGCCGGCGGCCAGCCCTCCCGCCGACGTCCAGTCCACCGGTGCCCCCGTTTCGCCCGCCCGGTCAGTATCAGCGCCTCGGCTGCCGTGAGGGTGGCCTGCAACAAGATGTTCATGACGGCGGGAGCAGCCGGACGCGTCCGCGTCTTCTTTCGAGGGGACGGCGGTCGGGACGCAGCAGTTGGCTATGGTTCGGCAGGTGAGCCGCTGAACCCGGGGCTCTCGCCCATGACGCGGTACATGCCGGTCGAGTCGTGCAGGGCGGTGTCGGCGAAGCCGAACTTCTCGTAGAGGAAGCGTGCGGGGCCGTCGGCGATGAGTGAGACGTAGGCGGTGGCGGGCGCCCGGCGCTCCAGCTCGGCGGTGAGCGCGGCCATGATGCGCTTGCCGAGGCCGCGTCCCTGGTGCGCGGGGTGTACGCACATGTCGACGATCTGGAACGCGGTACCGCCGTCACCGATGATCCGCCCCATGCCGATGGGCTTCCTCTCGTGGTGAAGAACCACCCCGTGCCAGGTGTTGGGCAGGGCGAGCGCGACCGCCTCGGGGTCCTTGTCCGAGAGGCCGGCATCGGTGCGCAGGCGGCGGAAGACCTCGACGGAGGGCACGCCCGCGCTCAGCACGTACGAGTCGTTCAAGCTGTCCACTTCCGACTGTCCGCTTCCGATCGTGCGGTGTGTGCGGTGACGGCCTGCCCCGGTGCTCGGCTCGTTGGTCGGTGGCCGGTTTCGGCGTGGTCGCCGTGGTCGCTGAGCTGTGCTTCGAACCAGTCATGCAGGGCGTCGACCAGTGCGGGCTCGTCGGTGGTGTAAGTGAGGGTGGCCCCGTCGGACCGTTCCCGGTAGCGCACCTCGACGCGTTCGTGGCCGTCTTCCAGTTCTGCCAGGCCGGGCATGGTCTCTCCGTGGATCTGGGCGGGGTCGCCGAAGTCTCCCTGGCCGAACGCCTTGGCCTCCTGCTGGAGGTGGGTGCGTAGGAGATTGATCTGCTTGGCGTCGTCGGGCTGGTCGGCGACGACGTCCTGGACCCCGCCGGCCTCGGTGGGGGTGAAGTGGTGGGTGGTCTGTTCGAGGTCGAAGGGCATCACGGTCCGGCCGCGTTCGGCGACCGCTTCCTGCCGACCGGTTCGCCCGCTGTCGCCGTCCTCCTCCATGACGCCGATCAGGAGGACTGCGGCCAGTGCCGCTGCGATACCTGTCGCGGTGATGCAGGCCGTCGGCAGCCGACGCTTGCTGTATTTCATCCAGGGCCTCCGTGTCGTGGGTGGGACGGCCGGCAGGGTGCATGGGGCGGTGCATTCGGCTTCGCTGCGCCGAGGCCGCCAAGTGCCGGCGCGGCCCGTCCCTGCCGGACTCTGGGGCTGTCGGCTTGGGCCTACTGCTGCTTGGCGGGGATCAGCCACAGGGTGATGACGGCGGAGACCGCGGCCAGGCCCGTGGCGACGAGGAACGCGTCGTCGAAGCCGGAGCCGGTCTGGGCGCCGGTGTGGGCGGCGATGCTCGTGGCGGCGGCGCTGGAGACGGCCGCGGCGCCGGCCGAGGCGCCGAACTCGTGGAAGGTGCTGACGATGCCCGACGTCACCCCGGCCTCGTGGGGTGCGACGGTGGCGAGCGCGGTGGCGGAGGCGACGACGAACAGGGCGCCCAGTCCCGCCGCGGCGACGCTCACGCCGGTGACCATCGCGGCGGTTCCGGACCAGAGCACCGGCAGGAGGAACCCGGCGGCAGCGACGGCCAGGGAGACCGCAGCCAGCAGCCGTGCGCCCAGCCGGCCGATCACCCGGCCGGCTGCTGCGGCGGCGGCCATGGTCAGCAGCGCCACCGGCAGGAACAGCACGCCGGTCATCAGGGCACCGTGGCCCTGTCGGTTCTGGAGGTAGAAGGAGCCGAGGAAGAAGGCCCCCACCATCAGCGCCGTCGTGACAGCGATGACGAAGGTGCCCGCCACCACCGGGCGTCGGCCGAGCAGACGCAGATCCATCAGCGGCGCCGCCGCCCGGCGCTGCCAGAGGGCGAACGCCGCGTAGGCGGCTGCCGCGGCGACGACCAGGGCAACCGTGACGACGTTCAGCCAGCCGTGGTCACCGGCACGGATCAGGGCGTAGATGAAGGCGCCGGTCGCGGCGGCGACCAGAACGGCGCCGGGTATGTCGAGGGAACCGGTGCCCGCGCGGGGCAGGCGGGGCAGGATCCGGGCGAGCGCGACGAGGACGACCAGGCCGACGGGGACGTTGACGAAGAAGACCCAGGCCCAGCCAGGACCTGCCGTGATCAGTCCGCCCAGCAGCACGCCGAGCGCGGCGCCCCCGCCGCCGAGCGCCGACCAGATACCCAGCGCGCGGTTGCGCTCGTCGCCGTCGAACAGCCGCACCACCACCGACAGAGCGGCGGGCGAGAGCATCGCGGCGCCTACCCCCTGGGCGATTCGCGCGGCGAGCAGCAGCGGGGCACCGGTGGCGAGTCCGGCGGCCAGCGACGCCGCGGTGAACACGGCGAGCCCGGCCAGGACGACCCTCTTGGGACCGAACAGGTCCGCGGCCCGGCCGCCGAGCAGCATCAGGCTCCCGAACGTGAGGGCGTATCCGCTGACCACCCAGGTCAGCGCCGCGCGGCTCAGGTCCAGTTCCACGCCCATCTCAGGCAGTGCGATCGCGACCACGGTGATGTCGAGAATCAGCATCAGCTGGGCCAGCCCCAGCAGCCCCAGGGCCGTCCAGCGCAGCGGATGCGGTGCATCCGGTGCGCGTGTGGTGGTGGTTTCCGTGTCGCTCATGACGTCACCCTTCGCCGTTAAGTCGTACAGGTGTGTTCACGTTATACGCCCGGGGGGTATAAGCCAAACAGCGCTGTACGACTTACTGGGGTACTGTGGGCGCATGGGCAGCAAGAACTCCACCGCCGCCAAGCGCGCCGACGCGCTGCGCAGCATCGAGGCGATCGTGCAGGCCGCCGCCGAATGCCTCGGACGCAACCCCGAGGCGAGCATGAGCGAGATCGCACGGGCCGCAGGCGTGGGCCGGGTGACGCTGTATGCGCACTTCACCTCCCGGGCTGAGGTCGTCGACGCGGCGATGAGCCGCGCCATCGACCGAGGCAACGAGGTCCTGGACACGGTCGACCTGACTGATGACCCGCGGCTCGCCCTGGCCCGGTACATCGAGGCCGGCTGGCACCTGGTGGACGAGGCCCAGGCGCTGCTCGCCGCCGCGCAGCGGGAACTCCCCGCGGGGCGCATCCGCGAACTGCACGCCGGGCCCGCCGCCCGGGTCGAGGCGCTGGTCGCCCGTGGCCGCGCCGAGGGAGCTTTCCGTACGGACCTGCCGACCGCCTGGATGGTCAATGTCCTGCACGCGGTCATGCACAGCGCGGCAGAAGAGATCCGCGCCGGCCGTCTCACCTCCGACCGCGCCGCCGACCACATCACCGCCACGGTCCTCGCCGCCTTCACGTCCCCGGGCACACCGGTACCCGAGACCGGCGGCGGGGCCCGCCGGTAACCCGAAGCGAAGAGCTGCGAACCCCGAGGAGTCCTCGGCCGGTCCGCCCGAACGGTGATCTCGGCGGCGAGGCCGGAGACGAACTCGGTCACCAGCTCCCGTCTCACCGTGCGGAACTCCAGCTCGCCGCCGGCTCCTCATCCGGCGCTGAAGTGCCGCCCGCGCCAAAGGTGTTCGGATCCTGTGGGTGCCGACCGCTGGCCCAGCTCGCGGCGGACCGCGGTGTTCAGCACAGTGATGCGGGCGACCATGCGCAGGCCACCTGAATCGTCGTAGCGGCCCAACAGGATCGTGAGCGGACTCTTCGGCGAGCCGGTGACCGCGGCGGTCACCGCTTCCCACGTGATGCGGGACCACTGGCGAAGCGCCGTGATCCGGAAGCCGCAGTATTCCCCTGACGGTTGGCAGGTGCGCGTGATCGCCCCGCACACCTGGACGAACCGGGTCGCCGTGATCCACCCCGACGACCCCGACCCTCGCATGCGCGCCGAGCGGGGCGAAGCGATCCGCTGAAGCCGCTGCTGCGCCGAGTCAACAGGGCGGCATCGTAGGCCGGTGCGCGACTGCGAGAGCCGGGTCGGCCGTCGTCGGAGCGCACGGTGGCGGTATGGGGAGGGACGGGGCGCCCCGGCTGCGGCTGGTCGTGGTCACTGACGATGGCAGTGGGCCGCGGTTGTGCCAGGGGTGTGGTGGTCCGCTGATGCCGTCGGCGAAGACGGCGCCCCTGCTCTGCTCGTCGGCGTGCCGGTCGTGCCATTGGCGGCGGATGCGGCTGGCACGGCGCGGACCGAGGCGGTGCAGGCCGACGTGACGGCTACTGCACCGAGATGCCGCACCAAGATGCAGCGCCGGGTCGGTGGCGGTCCAGTTCACCGTAGATGTCCACGACCACGTCGGCCACGGCCTCACCCTCCTCGTGACGCCCCGACTCCGCCGACCGGAGGGCGAGGCTGCCTGCCGCGGGCGAGCGTGAACAGGAACATCTCCGTCCGGTTGCTGTCCAACTCCCGGTGGCACGCCACGTCGGTGACCGCGGCAAGCTCCTCCTCGACCCGGCCGAACTCCGTCATGTCAACAATGTTCGCCCTGTCATGACGCATCGTTTTGTTGCTGCGCACGGAGGCGCCGGCCCGTTTCCGGACTACCGGAGGACCGGCGTCCGCGAGTAGGTCGTCGACTCGCCGACCACGGCAATGTTCGAGCGGCTTCAGTCGCATCACGAACGATGACCGCGTGCGGTGCGCTCGCCGAGGATGATCACAGCCAGAAAACGAGTGTGCGGTTGCACAGCCTTGACCGATCATGGAGTGTGGCCGAACTTCTGACGATCAGCACCTTGACCTTGCAGCACAGGATTCCGGACGACTGGGCGGCGGATCCCTGGGCCGAAGTGCATCCTCTGATCGACGGCGTGGACGTCCTGAAGGAAGTCCATCCGGAAGGCCTCGGGCTCAGCTGCCGACACTGGAGGGGGCCGGCCGAGAGCTGGCCGCTGGCGGTCACGGAGGAACCCCGCCGGATCATGATCACCGAGCCGACCTGCACGGCAGGCTGCTGCGGCGCCCTGTACGTCACGATACGCCGCGAGGGCGATCAGGTGATCTGGGGCGCCTGGGAAAACACCAGCAACATCACAGCGGTGCCGGCGGACTTCCGCTTCGACAGTGCTCAGTACGAGGCTGAGCTCGCGCGGGCCGCTGCGGACCGCAGCTGGGAAGAGCCAGTGGACACCGTTGCTCGGCTCCTCGAGCAGACGCTTGCGGACAGCGGCTGGTTCGAACGGTGGGGCTGTGTTCTCACGAATTGCTGGCCACGACGTGAGGAGCCCGGCCTCCGCGAGGAGTTCACCAGCCCCCAGGGCGTTGACGTCGACTTCCACCAGGTCCGGGGATCAGGCGAGAGTACGGACCTCTACCGGTACGAGTTGTTCGTCACCCGCGATCACCCCGTGGAGGAGCAGGTACGGCGGCTGACGGACCGCATTCTGGCGGACGATCCGCGGAAGACCGCTGAGATGCAACGCTGAGGACCGGCTACCGGTGACACGGTCGCGACGGGGCGGCATCGGGCAGCCGGAACGACGACGTGGCTGAACGTATGAAACCGACGGTCATCATTGACACCTGGGTCTCCGATCACTACGGAGATCCGCATGCCGAAGTCCACCCCCACCGCCCCACCGCCCCGCCGCTTGACCGTGTGGCCAAGCGGCGTCCGGCCGTCATACGCCATGTCGAAGAGGTCACCGGGAACGTCGCGATGTCCTGCCGGTACTTCGGGATCAGCCGGCAGGCGTACTACACCTGGTACCGCCACTACCAGGCACCTCCGTCCGGGAACCTACTCGGACGTTTCGGTGATCTCCCCTTGGTTGACGACCCCGAATGGAATATGGACACTCGGGGTTGTCTGGGAAGTTCCTTTGAGGTGAATTTCCTGGTCGTCGAAGAAGATGTGAGGCCTCAGTACATCCATGATCGAACTCTTGTCGATGCCGCCGAGGAAGAAGGCGTCATTGACTGTCACTCCCCACTTGTTCAAACTCAGTATGGCGCGCTCATGCGCTGGCGCATTGCGTGCTGTAACGATGGATACATGGACGCGGATCGTATAGTTTTCATTCTCCCTGCGGCGTTCCTCCTCTTTTCGCTGCAGTTTGTTTATTTCGCGTAGGAAGTCTCGGAGTGGGCCTGCGTCGTGAGGGGTGGCGACGTTCATGGTCTCGTGAGCGCGGAATCCCTCAATACCGTCCTGCTGGAAGACGCGCTCCGATTCGTCGCCAGCGAGGACGCCATCGAAGTCGAAGGCGATACGCAGGTCCCTGTCCTCCGGGTCGTCGGCTACGGCGGAACCCAGAACCCGTCCAGCGGGTAGCCCTTCGGTCACGGCTTCCCGTACGTCGTTCTCGTCCGCGGACAGGAACAGGGACATGTGCAGAGCGCGCATGAACTTGTACGGTGCTCGGCCTTGCATGAATATGGCGCGGCTTATGGGTAGGTCGTGTGACTTTATGGACCGCATGACTCGAAGGCCCGTGTCAGGGTCGTTGCGGGAGAGGATGATGACTTCGACCAAAGGGTCGCCGGTAGGGTTCAGGTCATTCAGTGACAGGATGCGGCGAATGAAAGGAAAGGCGACACCTGGTTGGAGGGTGTTGTCGAGATTTGTTCGCTGATAGATGCGATAGCCCTCCTCGCCTTCCTGTCGGAATACCCCATCCGATTCCTCGAGGTCGAACAGGGCACTCGATGCTATCCCGATGACCAGCCGGTTTTCGAGGCTATAGGGCGGCATGGCGGCCCCCTTTCGTGGGTCGGAAGGTTTTCCTGTCTCTCTACGAGCCCATCCGCCCAGCCCTGGCCGAGGGCCCGGACCCTCCATGCAGGGTGGCCGTCGGCATTGTGCCGGTAGAACTCGGAAATGACCATGGCCCGGATGGAGAGGCCGGCGGGGCCCTCCTGCTGTTTGCCGAGGAGGAGATGCTCTCTTAACGCCGCTCTTCGCGGGCTGGAATCGGCACGGCCGTCGGCCGCCACTCTCGCCTGATCAACCCGAACACCCACGAGTCGGATACCTCGCCGTTCACGACGCAGTCCTCCCGCAACGTCCCTTCACGCACGAATCCGATCTTCTCCAGGACCCGGGCGGATGCCACGTTGCGCGTATCGGTCTCGGCCTGAACTCGATTCAGGTCCAGTGTGTCGAATGCCCACTGCAGCAAGGCGTGCGCGGCCTCCGTCGCATAGCCGTGGCCCCACATCGCATCGTCGAGGACGTAGCCCAACGACGCGCTGCGGTAGTCCGGGCGCCATCCGGTCAGACCGCACCAGCCGACGAAGGCCCCGTCAGAAGCGCGGTCGATGGCCACCCGCGCTCCGGTGCCTTCGTCCGCCATCTTCCGGCACATGTTGATGAAGCGTTCGCTGCGGGCCCGTTCGTTCCACGGTGGGGAGTCCCAGTAGCGCATCACGTAGGTGCTGCTGTGCAGCGCGAAGAGCGGGTCCGCGTCGGCGTCGGTGAAGGGGCGCAGTCGCAGGCGAGCGGTGGGCAGTATGGGGGTGGCCAAAGTCATGCGCACCATCCTGTGTCCTCATGGGGCGGGCAGAACACCGAATATCCGATCCCGGTCCGGCCCTCACGACCAAGGCACCGCCTACCAGCAGACCCTGCACGGCACGACTGCTCGGCCTGCCCGCCGACGACCCAGACATGAACGTCACCCACAGCCGCCTCGCCTGCCAAGGCTTCCTCACCCAACCCGGACGAGGCCTCTACGAGAAACGGACTTAACGACCTCCGAGAAAACTCACGCACGCGTGCCAGGGCTTCCTGGTCGTCGGTGAGTTGTCTGCGCGTCACGATCGTCTTCCTACCGGATCCGCCCCCAGGCGGATCCGGATCGGCAAGCTGTCAGGACGGCACGGCGGGGCAGCTGGTGCCCCGGGGCGGGACTGCCAGGTCGGTGAGGTAGCTGTCCACGGCGTCCTCCATGCACGGGCCGCTGGTGACGCTGCCGTGGCCGTGGCCCTCGTAGGTGAGGAGCACGCCGCTGCGGCCGAGCTGCCGGGCCACCGAGACCGCCCACGGGTAGCCGGTGGCGGGGTCGTGCAGCGCGTTGGAGACCAGGATCGGCGGGGCACCGTGTGTGTCAAGGCGGTGCTGCGGGTTGGCGGTCGGCGCGCCCAGACACGCCGCTGCCATGTGTATCGGCAGCAGGTAAGGCAGGTCAGGCGCGGTCTTGTTCATCATGGCGACGAGCGAGGCGTACTCCTGGTAGTCGCGCACGGGCAGGTGCCAGTCCGAGCAGAAGACCGGGGTGGCCGGAGGCAGCGGCGCTATCGAGGTGGGCGACGCGGGCAGCGGCTTGCTCGCGTCCATCCCCGCGATCGCCGTGGCCAGGCCCGCGAAGTCGGCCTGGTAGAACTTCCGGAACGCGATCTTGTTGACCAGGTCCGAAGAAGACAGCGAGGTGCCCGGCTTCGCCGGGTCCTCCAGCTCGCCGCGCCCGGCCCGGGCCAACAGGCCCTGCCAGACGGCGCGGACGTCGCGGGCGTGCAGCGCGCAGTCCGCGGCACCGTCGCACCACTTCACGAACTCCTGGAATGAATCCTCTGCGGTGGCCGCCTCGGACTGCAGGAAGCCACGGGTGGTCCGGACGCTGTGGTCCATGACGCTCTCCAGCACCATCGCGCGCACGCGGCGCGGGTAGGTCTCGGCGTACTGTGCCCCGAGCAGCGTGCCGTACGAGCTGCCGTGGAAGGTCAGTTTCCGCTCGCCGAGGGCGGCCCGGAGGGCGTCCAAGTCCCGGACCGTCTGGGCGGTGTCAAGGTGGTCGAACACCGGGCCGGTATGGGCCCGGCAGTCGGCACGGAGCCGCCTGTTGTACGCCATGGTGGCGTCGAAGTCCGCCTGGCTCTTCAGCTCCGGTGACGGCCGTTTGGCAAGCAGGTCGCCTGAGCAGGTCACCGGGCTGCTGCCGCCCACGCCGCGCGGGTCGAAGCTGACGATGTCGAACCTGCGGCGGGCCTCGGGGCTGAACCGGCTGATACGGCGCACCACCATCTCCACACCCGAGTCGCCCGGCCCGCCGGGGCCGAACACCATCGAGCCGACGCGTGCGCCGGGGTCGGTGGCCTTGCGGCGGGCAACGGCCAGGTCGAGTCTCGGCCCGTCCGGGTGGGCCCAGTCGACCGGCACCGAAAGGATGGCGCACTCGGCTCCCGGCTTCGCCGGATCGTCACACGGTGCCCACCGCAGGGCCCCGGTGGCAGACGGCGACGCGTGGACCGCGGGAGCGGCGGCGAGGCCGGTGATGACGGCCATGGCGGTTCCCACCACCATGGCCGTGCCCTGCGCGGCGATGCGCCGCATGGCGGATCTGCTCCTTAACGGCATGGATCCTCCTCCTCGTGAAGAGAGCGGTCGTGTCAGGCGTGCGGGCCCGGCCGGGGGCACCGTCGTCACGTTAGGTGCACTGTCGCTTATGTGGTGCCCCTGTCAGGGGTTTTTCCGGGTCAGGTCGGGGAGCGCTCAGGGGCGTTCGGGGCGCGGGACGAAAACGGTCAGGGTCGGGTCAGGGGAAGGGATCCGTCGCAGTCTCCATCGATCTGTCAGCCACGACGCCGACCTCTGCAAAGAGGGAAACACCGTCGAACTGCTGACCAACAAGCTCAAGGCCGCGGCATCGCCACCCGATACGACAAGACCCCACAGACAGCTACTTCGCCGGCCTGCTCCTGCGTGCCTCGATGATGTGGGTCAACTTGTGGGTGCAGCCCGCCGACCCCGGCCACCGCACGGGCGCCGGGGTCAGCAGTCCCGCCGGCCGGCGAACGCACGGTCGTCGACTGTTTCCACTCCGGCGAGCTGCTGCCGGGCACCATTGCCAAACCATTGGCAATGGCACACCGAATCGTGTGCTCACCTGCAGTCATAATCTTTTTCGCGTGGGCGAATCTGGCTTTGGCGACTGTGTTTGCTGAAGCCCGAGATGTCTTCGGCCGCGCACTGACCGGCAATCAACTTGCGGCGCATTCGCCATGTCTTGGTCGGCAGCCACCACTTCCACCCCTACTGCTCTGGAGACTTCCCCTCGTATGTCGGCCTCCTCCGGGCGCCACGCCCGCCCCCGCACCCCGGTGTTGCGCAACACCACCACCGCGGCGTCACTGGCCGCCGCCGGGATCGGCGCCGGCCTGTTGGGTGCCACCGCCGCCCAGGCCGCCACCCCCGCCGGCGCCACCCCGGTCAGCAGCTACACCGTCGTCAGCGGCGACACCCTGTCCGGCATCGCCGCCAAAGAGCATGTGCCCGGCGGCTGGGCCGCGTTGGCCAAGGACAACCACATCGCGTCCCCTTACGTGATCCACCCTGGCGAGAAGCTCAACCTGCCCGCGGGCTCCTACGTCACCAAGCCCGCCGCCCCGCCCTTCCCGGTCGCGGTCGCCGTCGGCAAGGCCACCCAGGTCATCACCGTCAAAGCCACCGGTTCCCACGCCACCGTCACCAGCTGGCAGATGAGCGGCGGCAGTTGGCACCAGGTCGTCACCACCGCCGCCGCCCGCATCGGCTCCAACGGCGTCACCAGCGGCACCACCCGCAAGCAGGGCACCGACACCACCCCCACCGGCACCTACACCATCACCCAGGGCTTCGGCGTCGGGGCCGACCCGGGCACCAAGATGCCGTACCACAAGGTGACCAGCGTCGACTGGTGGGTCGAGGACCCCACGTCCGCCTACTACAACCAGATGCGGACCTCCACCCAGGGCGGCTTCCACCTCACCGAAACCGGTGACGACGGCAGCGAGCACCTGATCGAGTACCCCACCCAGTACAACAACGCCCTGGTCATCAACTACAACATGGACCCGGCGGTCAAAGGCCGCGGAGCCGGGATCTTCCTCCACGACCTCGGCCCGCAAGCCGGCCCCACCGGAGGCTGCGTGGCCCTGCCCGCCGCCGTCATGACCCAGATCATGAAATGGATAGACCCCACCGGCCACCCCGTCATCGCCATCGGCTAGCCGGGCTTTCGGTCTGGTGATCCCGGCACCTTTGCATTGCATTCAGCGCGCCATTTTTTGGTCAGATTTTGATCGTCAGAACTAATCCATGACTCACGCGAGTCCATTTCCAGGGGGCAGGCCTGCTATGGCAAAGGGAGAAAACCAACCGACCATCGGAACGGGGAGACGTATACCCCGGCCTTCCCTCGTGCGGGGCCTCCTCGCGACGGCGGTGACGATGGCCGTCGCGCTGACGACCCTGGCCGCCGCGCCCGCGGCGCACCGGCAGCCGCCCGTCCCACGGAACACCGAGCCGGTCCCGGTCCACGCGGTCACCTCGCACTACCTCAAGCCGAAGAAGCTGCTCTCCTGGAAGCCGGCCAAGGTGGTCTGGCCCACGGGCTCCGCCCGCGTCGACCTGCCCGGTGCCGGAGGGCGAGCCGGGTCCCTGCCGGTGTGGCTCGGTACAGCGGGCCACACCGCCGGCACATCGCACGCCGCCGCCACGTCGCCGGCCGCCGCCGCATCGCACGCCGCGTCGAGCCGGTCCGCGAGCCGTGCGACGGTCACGGTACTGCCCCGGTCGGCCGCGCAGGCCGCGGGTGTCGACGGCGTCCTGCTGAGCGTCGTACCCGACGCGGGGACTCAGGCGCGCACGGCGCGTCTGACCGTGGACTACCGGTCGTTCGCCGACGCCTACGGCGCGGACTGGGCCTCCCGGCTGCGGCTGGTCGCGCTGCCCGCGTGTGCGCTGACCACCCCGAAGGCGCCTGCCTGCCGGACCGCGACCGCCCTGAAGTCCAGCAACGACGCCGACACCGGCCGGGTCTTTGCCGATGTGGCACTGAGCTCGTCCACGGTCTCAGCGCCCACCGCGAAGGCTTCCACCGCGAAGGCTTCCGCCGCGAACGCTTCCACCGCGAAGGCTTCCGCCGCGCCGGCCGTGATGGTGTTCGCCGCGACGTCGTCGTCCGGCGGCGGCGGTGGCGGTGACTTCACCGCCACGTCTCTCAAGCCGTCAGGTTCATGGCTGGCGGGCGGCAGCACCGACGCCTTCGACTGGTCCTACCCGCTCAGCGCCCCTGCCGTCCCGGGCGGGCTCACCCCGGGCCTGAAGATCAACTACAACTCGCAGAGCGTCGACGGACTGACCTCCTCGACCAACAACCAGGCGTCCATCGTCGGCGACGGCTTCTCGCTGCCGGAGAACTACATCGAGCGTTCCTACCGGTCCTGCCACCAGAACCCGTCGGGGACGACGAAGACCTGGGACAACTGCTGGTCCGACGACAACCAGTTGACGCTGTCGCTCAACGGATCGACCACCTCGATCATCAAGGACGACACCACCGGGACCTACCGAGCCCAGGGCGACACCGACGAGCGGATCCAGTACCTGACCGGGGCCTCCAACGGAGCCCAGAACGGTGAGTACTTCCGCGTCACCACCCCCGACGGCACCCAGTACACCTTCGGCCTCAACCACCTGCCCGGATACGCCAGCGGTAACACGGCCACGAACTCGGTGCTGACCGAGCCGGTCTACGCGACGGCCTCCGGGCAGCCGTGCTACAACGCCACCTTCTCCTCCTCCTGGTGCCAGCAGGGCTACCGATGGATGCTGGACTACGTCAAGGACACCCACGGCGACGTGATGTCGTCCTTCTACACCGACGACACCGACTACTACGCGCGGGACCTGGGCAGCACCGCCAACACGCCCTACACACGCGACGCACGGCTGACGAGGATCCAGTACGGCCAGCGCGACGGCTCGGTCTACTCCACCAGCCCCGACGCCCAGATCTCCTTCACCTACAACGGGCGCTGCAAGACCGCCCCGACCGGCTGCGCGGTCTCCGGCCTGTCCTCCTCGACGGCCACGAACTGGCCGGACGTCCCCTACGACCTGAACTGCGCCAACGGCGCCTCCTGCACCTCGCAGTCACCGTCCTTCTGGTCCGAGTACGAGCTGACCGGCGTCCAGACGCAGGAACTTGTCGGGACGACCGAGACCAACGTGGACTCCTGGGCGTTCACCTACGCCTTCCCGGCCACCGGCGACGCCACGACCCCCTCGCTGTGGCTGTCGTCCATCGTGCGCACCGGCCAGGACACGAGCGCCGGCGGCTCGACGGGCTCGCTGAGCACGGCGCCGGTCACCTTCTCCGGTACACCGATGTCCAACCGCGTCGACCTGACGGACGGTTACGCACCCATCACCCGCTACCGGTTGAACACGATCACCACCGAGTCCGGCGAGGTCATCAGCGTCGGCTACTCGGCCCCGGCGTGCGGGAGTTCGACGCCGGGCGACGACAGCCAGAACACCTCGCTGTGCTTCCCGTCGTACTGGACGCCCAGCGGGTCGACCTCGCCGATCAAGGACTGGTTCAACAAGTACATCGTCACCACCGTCACCCAGCAGGACCCGACCGGCGGCGGGGTCGCCGACGACACGGTCACCACCTACACCCCCGTCGGCAGCCCGGCCTGGCACCACGACGACAACCCGCTGACCCCCTCGAACCAGCGCACCTGGAACGAGTGGCGCGGGTACCAGGGGATGAAGGTCTCCACGGGCACCGCCCCGGACCCGAAGACGGAGACGGACTACGCCTACTTCCGCGGCATGGACGGCGACACCCTGCCGGGCGGCGCGACACGGTCGGCGAGCATCACGGACTCACGCGGCGACACCGCCGTCCCGGACTCCGACCAGTACGCGGGAATGACGTACGAGACGATCCTCTACAACGGGTGGAACTCGGGCAAGGCCGTCAACGACACCGTCACCGACCCGTGGTCGTCCCCGGCCACCGCCACGCACACGCCCGGCGGCGGGCTGCCCGCCCAGAAGGCCTATCTCACGGGCACCGCGCGCACCCGGGTCTACACCCCGCTCGCCTCCGGCAGCACCCGTGAGACGGAGACCGACAGCACCCACGACTCCGACGGCCGGGTGACCAAGTCCGACGACAAGGGCGACGTCTCCACCGCCTCGGACGACATCTGCGCCACCACGGCCTACGCCGACAACACCTCGGCCTGGATCCTCGACACCCCCGACGAGACCGACACCGTTTCGGCCGACTGCGCCGACACCCCTTCGCTGCCCGGTGACGCCGTGTCGGACAAACGGATCTACTACGACGGCTCGGCCACCTTCGGGGCGGCGCCGACCGTCGGCGACCCGACGACGATCCAGCAGGTGACCTCCTACAGCGGCTCGACACCGACCTGGTCGACGATGTCCACGCTGACCGTCGACGAGTACGGCCGGACCCTGTCCAGCACCGACCCCGACCAGCGCACCACCCACATCGCCTACACGCCGACGACCGGCGCCTCACCCACCTCCGTCACCACCACCGACCCGCTCACCCACACCGTCACCGAGACCCTCGACCCGCTCCGCGGCCTGGAGCTGAGCAAGACCGACGCCGCCGGCTACATCACCAAGGCGCAGTACGACGCCCTCGGACGGACCACCGCGGTCTTCCGTCCCGGCATCACCGCGGCCGCCGCCAAGTACACCTACGCGCTCTCGCAGTCCTCGCCCAGCGTGGTGAGCACCCAGACGCTCAACGACGACGGCAGCTACGCCGTCAGCGAGTCGCTCTACGACTCCTTCCTGCGCCTTCGGGAGACCCAGACCGGCACGGTCGACGGCGGACGGACCGTCACCGACACCGTCTACAACACCGACGGCTGGGTCGCCAAGACCACCAACCCCTACTACACCACCGGCGCTCCGGGCACCACGCTCGTCCAGGCGCAGGACGGCCAGATCCCCTCCGAGACCGGCTTCGCCTACGACGGAGCGGGCCGCAAGACCCTGGCCACCGCCTATGCGCTGGGCACCGAGACCTGGCACACCGGCACGGTCTTCGGCGGGAACTTCACCACCACCGTCCCGCCGGCCGGCGGAGTCGCCGAATCCCAGCTCACCGACGCCCGCGGCAACGTCACGGACCTCTACCAGTACCACTCCGGCGTCCCGGCCGACCCGGTCGACGACCCCGGCGGCGACTACTCCGACACCCACTACACCTACAACCCCGACGGCTCGAAGTCCGGCGAGACCGACCCGGCCGGCAACGCCTGGAGCTGGCACTACGACCTGCTCGGCGACCAGACCTCCGCGAGCGACCCGGACGCCGGCACGTCGAGCGCGACGTACGACAACGCCGGACAGATCCTCACCACCACCGACTCCCGCTCCAAGACGACCAGTTACTCCTACGACGGGGGCGGGCGGAAGACGGCCGCCTACGACACCACGGGCGGCGCCACCCCCTCCACGGGCAACCAGATCGCGTCCTGGACGTACGACACCCTCAAGAAGGGTCTGCTCACCTCCTCGGCCTCCTACCAGCTCGGCACGTCCAGCCCCACGGTGACCGACACCGTCCTCGCCTACACCAACCTGGGCGAGGCGGCCGCCACCCGCACCACCCTCGCCGACCTCCCGGCCGGCGTAGCCGCCCTCGCCCCCTCCGGCGGCTACACCACCTCGTACACCTACAAGACCACCGGCACGCCGGCCACCCAGCAGGACGCCGCGGCCGGCGGGCTGCCCGCCGAGACCATCGCCACCGGGTACGACCAGTACGGCGACCCCACCAGCCTGGCCAGTACCGGCACCACCGCCTGGACCTACGTCAACGCCGTCGGCTACGACGAGTACGGCCACCCGCTGCAGTACTCCATGGGCCCCACCACCGGCTGGGTCGACCTCACCCTGCAGTACGACCCCCAGACCAACCAGCCCACCGACGCCAAGACCACCGACTCCAGCAGTTCCACCGTCGTCGACGACACCTCCTACAAGTGGTCCGACAACGACCTCTCCAAGGGCACCGGCCTGCTCGCCTCGGTGACCGACGCGCAGAACGGCGGCGCCACCTCCGACACCCAGTGCTACGCCTACGACTGGAACGTACGGCTGTCCGCCGCCTGGACCGCGACCGACCACTGCGCCAACGCCCCGGCGGCCGGCAGCAGCTCCACGGTCGGCGGGCCCGACCCCTACTGGGAGAGCTGGACCTACCGCGCCGACGGCGAACGGCTGACCGAGACCGACCACGACACCGGCGGCGACACCACCCACGACACCACCACCACGTACGCCTACCCGGCCCCCGGCTCGGCCACCGACCAGCCGCACACCGTCACCTCCACCACCGCCACCGGACCGGGCGCGACGGCGGACACCGCCTCGTACACCTACGACAGCGCGGGTGACACCACCGCCGTGGGCGGCGGCGCCCTCGGAAACCAGACCCTGACCTGGAACGACCAGGACAAGCTGGCCACCGACACCACCTCCGCCGGGAGCACCGGATACCTCTACGACGCCGACGGCAACCTCGTGCTGCGCACCGGCCCCGGTCAGGCCACGCTCTACCTCGACGACGAGGAGATCGTCGAGAACACCAGCAGCCACGCCCTCAGCGGCACCCGGTACTACACCCTCGGCGCCACCACCATCGCGGCCCGCAGCAGCGGCGGTGACATCCAGTACCTGATCCCCGACCGGCAGGGCACCGACACCCTCTCCATCGACTACCAGACCCAGGCAGTCACCCGCCGGCAGTACCTCCCCTTCGGCAAGGTCCGCGGCGCCGCGGCCGGCTCCTGGCTCGGCGACAAGGGTTACATCGGCGGAATCTCCGACTCCGGCACCGGCCTGGAGAACCTCGGCGCCCGCGAGTACGACGCACAGACCGGTCGTTTCGTCTCCCTCGACCCCCTCCTGGAGTCCTCCGACCCCACGCAGATCTCCGGCTACGACTACAGCGGGAACGACCCGGTCACCGGCAGCGACCCCACCGGAGACAGCTGGTTCAGCTCCATCGGCAACGCCGTCTCCGACTTCGCCCAGACCGCAGGCGACGTCATGCAGCGCACCGACTGGGCCCAGGCAGCCCTCGGAGTCGGCGAACTGATACTGGGCGCGGCTGCCGACACGGGCGGCACGGCCCTCATGGCGACGGGCGTCGGCGCTCCCCTGGGAGCGGCGCTCGACGTCGCGGGCACCGGACTGGCCGTCTCCGGAAGCGCCACCGCCATCGCGGCGGTCGCGGGCCCGAACATCGCCTACGCGGTACAGGACGGCGACGGCGGCGGCGGGAGCGGCGATCCCACGCACGAGGCCGCGTCGGGCGGCACAGACGCCGGCGCCTCCAGCCTCCGCAACGAACACAAGGGCCCCGACGGCAAACCGCTGCTGACCGAGGAGAACGCCTACAAATCCCTCGAGGGCGGTCCGGACGACACGACGGCGGAGGTGAACCCGGAGGCGAAGGGAAAGAACGAGCAGGGCCAGAAGAACCCGGACATCAAGTTGCTGGACCGCCAGGGGAACGTCGTCGGCTACCGCGAGGTCAAGACGATCGCGAACCCCAAGCAGGCACGGTTCATGGAGCAGCTGTCGAGTGCCACCAAGCAGCTCAAGGCCAAGGGAATGAAGATCAACGAGATCTTCTTCCAGGTGCCCAAGACATCGGATGCCTACAAATGGCTCGGTGACTGGCAGAAGCAGCCGGGCCGGGACATCTCCAAGTGGCGTGGGTACACCGTCCGCGTCGTGGACGACACCGGCGAGGAACTCGGCACCTATGACCTGGGGGATTCCGGCCTCCATGACCTGAGCAAGGGCGGCGGAGGCGGAGGCGGCTCCGGGCCCACGGACGCGGAGAGAGCCGGGTTGTTGAACAAGGAGAGGGCGATGGAGGCAGAGGGTTTCTGAGCGCCCTCCCACCGGCAGGGGGCGCCGCGCCGCGCCTCCTGCCGGACCGTTTCACGAGACAAGGAAGACATGTCGCTGACCCGCGCGGCGGCGGTGGGGCGGGCCCGCGCCGCCTTCGACCGCGTTGCCGGGGCCTTCCCCCGACGCCCCGGCAGACCTCCCGGCGGCGTTGCGGGCATTCTGCGACGTACTCGGGCCCACGAGCGCCATCGCGCCGGAGGAGCTCCTCAGGGACCGGGGAGACTTCGTGCCGGCGGCTGCGTTCGACGCGGAACGTGCGCTGGGCCGGGTCGGCGAGTTCCTCGACGACCTCGCATATGACCACTCCCGCCACAATCGGCGCGGCGACGATGCGGCTTCGCGTGGACGCGAGTACAAGTGATCGATCCTGGTGGGGTGGAGACCACGCTGGGAAGGGTGGAGGAAGACATGTGCGAACCCGTTGACGTGGTGTGTTACCAGTGCAGGATCACGCTGCAACTGCTCGATGCCCCGGTCCCTCGAGAGGCGTGGTGGAAGTTCCTGCATGAGCATGCCTACCACCCGGTGGAGCTGCTGTGGGAGCACTCCGAGGCCCACGAGAGGATCGACATCGACTACATCGATGTGGACAGCGACATCAAGGGCGACCCGTCGTTCGCAGAGTACGCGGGGGAGTGGACGGGCCGCCCGCTCGCCCTGCACCCCCGGCCGATCGCCCGTGCGGTGGCCGAAATCGTGCGGCGCGCCCAGGACGCCATGGACGCGCGCGAGTGGCGTGCCGCACCGGGCGACGCGACTGTGGCCGAGGGGATCTTGCAGTCCATGGACTTCGCTCCGCCGCCCGGGGCGGTGGTCGACGAGGCCGCCGTCCGCGCCCGGTCGGCTGCCGTGGAGGCGGCGCGGGAGAGGCTTCACCAGGCCGCGGCCGGACCGGTCGGTGAGCACTTCGGGGCTCTGCTGAAGGAGCTTCTGCTCGCCCTGCCCTCCTCCGGGGACCTGCCCGTGGACGAACTGGTCGCCGAAAGCGGCCCCCTGGCCTCCCCCCGGCTCTGGGACGCCGAGCGGGCACTGCGGCTGATCCAACACCTGCTCAACGGCATCTCCTTCCGGTAGCCGGACCGCAGACACAGACACAGACACAGACACAGACACAGACACACGAACAGACGGACGGGACGGCTCCGGTGCGAGCCGTCCCGTCCGTCTCTCTCTCCGTGTGTCTGCGGGGATCAGGGAATCTGCTGGTACAGCGCCGTGATCTGGTTGGCGCTCAGGGTGTAGTTCCAGGCCTGGACGTCACTGACCATGCCGGGCAGGTGGTCGGTCTGGTTGCCGTCGTAGAGCGCGCGTCCGACGGTGAAGGAGCCGGTGCTGCTCCAGGGCGTGACTCCCGTCGTGGTTGCGGCGAGGGCGCCGCCCACGTAGAGGCGTCCGGTGCGGGTGGCGGCGTTGTACGTGCCGACGAGGTGGGTCCAGGTGCCGGCGGTGGCTCCGGCCGAGTAGGCCACATGGGACGTCGGGTCGGCCACATCGCTGTCGGTGAAGGCCATCGACCAGGCAGGCTTGTTCTGGGACGAGTAGTCGTACTTCAGGAAGAAGGCGCTGTCCTCGGTACCGTCCTGGGCGGCGACCGTGACGTTGTGGGTCGGCAGCGATGCCAGGTTCACCCAGGCCGAGACCGAGTAGCTGCCCGTGGTGTCGAGCACCTGAGCGCTGCTCGTCGCGTCACCGCTCGTGCCGTCCAGGGCCAGGACACTGCCCCGGGTGGCGTCGGTCGTCCAGGTCGTCGTGCCGTTCAGGGTGAGCGGACTGTTGCCGACGTCGGGATCGGCCAGATTGGCGTTGAGGGTGTTCAGGGAGTCGGTCGCCGCGGTGTCGGTCGCCACCGGCATGCCGGTGCCGTCGTCGAGGTTCCAGGTGTCCTGGGGCGACAGCAGTGCGGTGGACAGTGCGCCGAAGGCGGGGTCGGTGAGGTTGACGTGATCGCCGGAGTCGGCGCCGGAGGCGAGTCGCTCCTCGCCGTTGCCGTCGAGGGTGGGGTCGGCGACGGCGGCGTCGAAGTCGGCGAAGTACACGGCCGGGGTGGCCCAGGGGTTGCCCAGGTTCATTCCGCCGAGGAAGGCGTTGACGTCGGTGCGGTAGCCGTCGACCGTGCTGGTGCACGGGTCGTCGGGCGTCGCGCCGTCGCCCGTGAAGCCGTCGCAGGGGGTGAGGGAGGTGAGGACGACGTCGATGCCCCATGCCTGCAGTTGCTGGACGAGGGCGGTGTAGCCGTTGCCCTCCAGGTCGTCGCTGGTGCTGCCGGCGAGCAGGTCTTCCAGTCCCTCGTCGACGACGACGGTGCTGATACCGGGCTGGTCGAGGATGTCGCGGTCGATGCGGGACAGGGCGGCCGGTCCTCCGATGGTGGAGCCGTTGTACGTCTCGGGGTTGTCGGTCATCAGCTGGTTGGACTCGATGCCTTCGGCGAGCACGCCGTAGGGCGTCGCGGTCGTGGGCGCGGCCGCGGTCAGCGCGTCGGAGACGCGGTAGCCGTTGGAGTTGGGCAGCGTGGTGCCCGGCTGGAACGGGTCGACCAGGTTTTCCCCCAGCACGGCTTCGGTGGGCACGTTCGCCGACGTCACGTCGAGGCCCGTGACGAGATCCGTGAAGTTGCCGTACGCGGCGGCGTTGGTGGTGAACGGCGTGCCGGTGGTGTCGGTGGTCAGGTCGCCCGAGCCGACGGAGCTGACGTATTCGTAGGAGCCGGTCGCATAGGAGTGCTGGACCAGGTAGGGGACGGAGTTGGTGAGATCGTAGGAGACCAACAGGTACTGGCCCGCGGTGACGTTGAAGCCGATCGGGTCGCTGTACACCATGCCGCCCTCGGGCACGGTGACCGACTGGCTGCCGCCGAACTTCAACGTGGTGATCGTGCCGGTGGGTACCGCGGAGGGGGATGCGGCGTTGGAGCTGAGCGCGATCGTGGCGTGCCCGATGGACAGTTTGCTGGTGCCCAGACCGTTGTCCAGCTTGATGCGCACCGTGCCTCCCGACAGCGAGGGCTTGAGCGCGATCCGGAAGGACTGGTTGGAGAAGTTTCCGCTGAGGAAGTCGTAGTTGCCCTCGTTGGGGTCGGCCCAGGCGCCGCTCCAGGACTGTCCGGAGGCCGCGCCGGCGTAGGTGCCGTTCGCCTCCGGGGTGCCCGCCGTGGTGTTGCGCGTGCCCATCGCGAAGATGTGCAGTGCCTGCTCGTGCGGGCCGGTGCCGGTGGAGATGTCGGGAAGGGTGACCGAGGAGATGGTCTTGGTCGGGTCGAGGGGGACGGAGAAGGCGTAGAGGCGCCGGGAGGCGGTGGTCTGGCCGGCCGCCGCGTTCTTGTGCGGCAGGACCACGGCGGCGATGGGGTTGACCGCGGCGGTCCAGTCGGGGACGGTCAGGTCGTAGGTGGTGCTGGTGCCGTCCGCGTAGGTGATGGCGCCGGTCCCGGGGCAGGCCCCGGTCGGCGTGGTCCCCGTGAAGCAGTAACTGCCGGTGGTCGACGTCCCGGCGGGTACGTAGGGGGCCGTGGAGTCGCCCGCGATCGATCCCGGGTTGGACATGCCGGAGCCGGTCGAGGTGCCCACGAACACCAGGGCGTTGCCGGAACCGCCGAAGGTGATGGTCTGGTTGCCGGCCAGGACGTTGTCCTTCTGGCCGGAGCCGAAGGCGGGCAGGGTGAGAGTGGCCCCGTCGACGGTCACCTTGCCGCCGCTCGTCCAGCCGGCGCCCGCCATGTCGGTCGCGGACAGGCTGTTGCCGGATCCGTCCAGGTCGGCCTGGCCCATGTTGCTGTCGGAGCTGATGCCGATGTTGTCGAAGCAGGCGGTCAGGCCGGCGCACGTGGTGCCCGGATGCCCGGCGGCGATGAACGGATAGGCGAACTCGCCCGAGTCGTCACCGGCGCCGTCGACCGAGTACACGTACAGCGTGTGCGGGCCGGGGGACGGCGGAGTGACGGAGACGGTCGCGCTGTTGGTGGTAGTGGTGACGTACTGGCCGCTCGGCGGGTTGCTGGTGGTCGGCGGGACGTCGAGGTGGTAGACGAATTCGGTCGCGGTCGTGCCGGCGCCCTTGAGGTCGAACTTGCCGACGCTGCCCGCGGCCGCACCGACCACGCTGTCGCTCTGATCGGTGTTCGGGTAGAGGTTGCTCTCCGACACCACGGACGGGGTGTCGGGCGCGGTGGGCTCCGCCGTGAAGTGACAGGTGGGGGACTGGGTGTAGGCGGTGCTGGTCATCCCGTCGCTGATCTTGACGTCCCAGTCCACCGTCTTGCCGTTGGTGAGCCCGGAGATGAAGGACGACGGCAGCGACACGCTCGCGTAGGTGTTGCTGGAGAGGTTGTCGCCACTGGTCAGGGTGGACTTGGTGCTGGATCCGTCGATCCAGTACTGGAAGGTCGCCTGGAGTTTGTCCGCGTTCGGGTCGGAGATCTTGGCCTTCAGCACCGGTGGTGTCGAGGCGATGGTCTTGCCCATGTACGGGTAGTACGGCCCGGTGGTGTCGCACGCCGCGTCGTCCGCGCCGGAAACCGCCGACATGGTGCTTGCGGCCGGGGCGTTCGGCGGGTTGTCGAAGAAGATCTGCAGCGTGGGGTTGTGCGAGAAACGCTTGAACCCGAGGTCGTTGTGGCTGGACTCCATCGAGTCCTCGCTCAGTGTCGCCGTGAAGCTGCTGGAGTGCCCACTGGCCGCGCTCTTGATCGGGGTGAGGACGTTGAGCCCGTTCGTGACCGACCCGTTCGAAGGGCAGTACGTGGGGTTGTAGGCCGGCCCGAAGCTCGCGGAGGTGGAGTAGCTGTTGTAGTGGGGGCGGTTGCTCCAGTCGGTGCCCGAGCCGATGCCCTTCGACCAGTGCAGGTTCACGGTCGCGGTGGTCGAGCACGAAGCGGAGTAGATGTCCGTGGCGTCCACCTCGGCGCTGCTGATGGTCGCACCCCAGATGGTCTTGGACAGCGACCACTGGTAGACCGAGTGCTCGTCACCGGTGTTGCAGTAGCCCTCGGGCCAACCGTTGTAGCCGACGCCGAGGTTGCCGTTGTCGGCGAGGGCCGTCGTCTTGTTGTAGAACGACGTGCCCGGGCAGCCCTGCTTCACCTCGTCGAACGCGGGACTCGTGTAGTCGACGGGGTGCCAGTTGACGGACGGGTCCACGTAGACGGGCCACACGGTCGAACGGGCGGCGAGCATACGGGCGTCCGGCAGCAGCGTCAGGGCTCCGGAGGCGACCTTGGCGCGGACGGGCGCGACACGGGCCGCGAGACCGGGGTGGCCGGCGTCCGAGGCGTCGGCCGCGACCTTGGCGCCGGCGGGCAGACGGGTGGCGGGCAGGGTGCGGTTGGAGTCCCACTGCAAGGGGGCGGGCGCGTCGGCGACCACGCGGCCCTGACGGTCGGTCACCACCAGGGTGCCTCCCGCGTCCTGGGTCAGCCGGCCGGCCCGCACCTTCGCGCCCAGGCGCAACGAGGAGAGCGCCGGGTTCTTCGCGGCCCGCGCGGAGTGCACGACCAGGGTGTCGCTCAGACCCCCGGCGGGGGTCGCCGAGACCAGCAGGTCCACGCCGGCCATGACGGAGCGGTAGGTCGCCGTCTCGCCGGAGACCACCGGGGCGGGCAGCCTCGTCGGCCAGGACAAGGACAGGGACACCCCGCCCGAACTCGTCACCGCGAGCGGGCCGTCGCCGCCACCGGAGAAGGCGACGCTTCCGTAGGCGGTGGCCCTGGGCGCCCAGGTGCCGTCGGCCTCCCGCCGCAGCCGCAGGTCCACCGGAGCCCACTTGCCGGCCTGCTCGACCCGTACCGGGATCGGGTTGGAGGAGAGCCCGAACTTTCCGGAAGGCAGGGCTTCGACGACCTCGGTCGGCGTGGTCAGCGCGTCGACGGCAACGGCCTTGCCGGTGCGGGCCGCCCGGACCGCCGCGGCCCGCATCGCGGTCTGCTCGGCCGGGGTCGTACCGTAACCGCTGGGCAGCGGGACGAGGTTCTTCGCCGTGGGGGCGGTCTTGCCGAGGGGCTCGGTGGAGCCCGTGGAACTCCTCGCATGCGGACTTGGGGTGGTGGCCTGGGCCGGGGTGAGGCCGAAGACGCCGAGACCCAGGGCCAGAAGCCCGGTCACGGCGACTCGGCACCAGCCCGAGCGCCGGCCGGCGCGGGGTATGTGCATGGGTTGAGAATCTCCAAGTCGACACCGGAAGACCGGCTGAGCCAAAGGGTGGGGAGCGGTCGGGGACCTGTCCGTACGCCCTCCCCGCTGTGAAGATTCTGTCCGGACTCGGCGGCTTCGCCGGGCATGTCCATCCCAAATCTGAGCAAGGGGATCGCTAATCCGGGCAAGGGGTTCCCTAAACATCTTCGACGCGCCGACCTTGGCGTTTACCGGCCGACGGGAGATCTCGCGCAGGTGGTCGCCGGGCGGTCGCCGGGGCCTCGGCGAGTCCGGGCAGGGACCCGCGCCGACCCGTTGTCAGCCCTCACGGGGGAGGCGGGGTCGCGTAGTTGACGGAACGACGCCTTTCCCGGGTGGAAGCGTCGCTCTGCCGGTTCCTGCAGTTCCAGCGTCTTCCGTCATTCGGTGCGGGCACGGGCGACCGCATCGCCGAACACCCACAGGCCATACGGGCCGCGCGTGGCGAAGACTGGGCAGCGAACCGGCTTCCACGCGGGGTGCCAGTAGGCCGGCCCGCCGCATGGCTGCCTCGGCGGTGCGCTTGGCACCCGAACGCCCACCCGGCGCCTCAAGTGATCGGTCTGCCGGACGGTCTAACAGCGGCTAACACAATGAGGCGCGTCCTACCGGTCCGGTCTCTTCGCCTGCCGGTCCGGCGTTCGTAGAGCAGCCGCATCGGCGCTTGCCTCCAGGCCGCTGCTCACCTCCCGCAACGGGCGGCGGATGGACGCGGAGAACACGCCGAGGCGGATCGTGGGGGTGGTCGCTGAGCGGCACGCCGGGCTGGCGGGGCTGGCGGGCGAGCCGGCCGCCGACGGGGGCGCTGTCGCTGTCGCCGTTGGAGGGCGACGAACAGGAGCAGGCCGCCGCCGACACGGAGAAAGCGCACGTCACACGACTGGCCCCCTGCTGTGGCGCGGACGGTCCCGCGCATCGAGCGTGGTCTGGGCGGGGCAACGACGCCCCGGCCGAGCTCCTAGACCCGGACTTCGCGGGTCACCGTTTCAGGTCTGTGGCCAGCGGGTCTGTCCGATGTCGGTGTCGAGGAGATCGAGGAGGTGGAGTTGAAC